>NZ_JCBANH010000007.1:0-112536 GCF_059760925.1 Achromobacter sp. 1011791174 | reverse complement strand
CCCCACGCCCCCTGAAACGGCCGTCCCCCCAAAATCGGGATGCCGCGGATCCGGCTCCGCCGGTCCGCCAGCATGCCCCCTTGAGGGGGGCCCGCCTAGGGGGAAGCGCGCAGCGCTTCGGGGGTGGGCCCAACACTGGCCCAAACACTCTAGGAGACTGACAACATGACCCAAATCAATCTGACCCGCCCCGACCTGCTGCGCGACGCCTGCTACATCGGCGGCGAGTGGGTCGGCGCCGGCAATGGCCCGTCCATTCCCGTGAGCAACCCGTCCACCGGCAAGACCATCGTGTCCGTGCCCAAGTTCGGCCGCAAGGAAACCGAGGCCGCCATCGCCAGCGCCGAGGCCGCCCTGCCCGCCTGGAGCGCCAAGACCGGCAAGGAACGCGCCGCCATCCTGCTGAAGTGGTCGCAGCTGATGATGCAGCACCAGAAGGACCTGGCCGCCATCATGACCTCGGAACAGGGCAAGCCCGTGACCGAGGCCGCCGGCGAAATCGCCTACGCCGCCTCGTTCCTGGAATGGTTCGCCGAGGAAGCCAAGCGTATCGACGGCGACGTGCTGCAAAGCCCCAAGGCCGGCCAGCGCCTGCTGGCGCTCAAGCAGCCCATCGGCGTCACCGCCGCCATCACGCCGTGGAACTTCCCGGCCGCCATGATCACGCGCAAGGCCGGCCCGGCGCTGGCCGCCGGCTGCACCATGGTGCTCAAGCCCGCCCAGCAGACCCCGCTGACCGCGCTGGCGCTGGCCGTGCTGGCCGAGGAAGCCGGCGTGCCGGCCGGCGTGTTCCACGTCGTCACCGGCAGCTCGCGCGAGATCGGCGCGGCCCTGTGCGAAAGCGACGCCGTGCGCAAGCTGAGCTTCACCGGCTCGACCGAAGTCGGCCGCACGCTGATGGAACAGTGCGCGCCCACCATCAAGAAGCTGTCGCTGGAACTGGGCGGCAACGCGCCCTTCATCGTGTTCGACGACGCCGACCTGGATCGCGCCGTGGACGGCATCCTGGCCTCCAAGTTCCGCAACGCCGGCCAGACCTGCGTCTGCGCAAACCGCATCTACATCCAGGCCGGCGTGTACGAGGAAGTCACCAAGCGCCTGGTCGCAAAGGTCCAGGCCATGAAGGTCGGCGACGGCTTCGGCGAGGGCGTGACGCAAGGTCCGCTGATCGACGCCAACGCCGTCGAGAAGGTGCAGGAGCACATCGCCGACGCCACCGCGCACGGCGCCAAGGTCATCGTCGGCGGCAAGCATCACGCGCTGGGCGGCACCTTCTTCGAACCCACCGTGGTGCGCGACGTCACCAAGTCCATGCGCTTCGCCACCGAGGAAACCTTCGGCCCGGTCGCGCCGCTGTTCCGCTTCGAGACCGAGCAGGAAGTCATCGAACAGGCCAACGACACCATCTTCGGCCTGGCCGCGTACTTCTTCACCCGCGACTACGCCCGCGTCTGGCGCGTGTCCGAGGCGCTGGAATACGGCATCGTCGGCATCAACACGGGTCTGATCTCCAACGAAGTCGGCCCGTTCGGCGGCGTCAAGCAATCCGGCCTGGGCCGCGAAGGCTCGAAGTACGGGATCGAGGAATACCTGGAGATCAAGTACCTCTGCCTGGATCTGGGTTAAGGCCAAGCCCTGGAGCGCACGGCGCTTCGGGGCGAATGGCATTACGCGTTTCGGACGTTTACGAACGCGACAGCGCCGTCGGCAAGGCATGTGGGGAAGGTTCCCGCGCGTCTTGCCGACGGCGCTGTTTCATGGGCGGGCGCGATAAGTACCCCGATCAGGGCAGAAGAAGCCCGTGCGCCTCCACCCCCGCCAGCATGCCGACCATGCTGGTTTTTTTCCATCATCCGTGCCCACGGTCCTGTTCATCTGATCCTGTCAGGGCACGCACAACGGGATGGCGCGTTCCGCGCGACATCATGAATCCGAAGGCGCGCTACGCCAAGCCGTCCCTGAAATGCTCTTTTGATTCAACCCCTACCCCGACACGATCAATTGCCTTGCCGGCATGCTAGATTTGCGCGTTGCTAGGACGAATACTATGAGCAGATCTTTCACCCGCGAAGAAACGCGCCGGCTGGCGTCCATCCTGGCCGATACGGCCCAGGCCGAGGTCATGCCACGCTTTCGCAACCTGCCCGAGGGCGCCGTGCGCGGCAAGACCTCCGTGCGCGACCTGGTCACCGATGCCGACGAGGCCGCCGAGCGCATGATCAGCGCGCGGCTGGCCAAGCTGTATCCCGGCGCGGTGCTGATCGGCGAGGAAGCCTCGACCCGCAACCCCGCGCTGTTGAACATGCTGGTCGACGCCGACCTGGCCTTCCTGATCGACCCCATCGACGGCACCCGCAATTACGTGGCGGGCCTGCCGCTGTTCGGCATGATGATCGCCGCCTGCCATCGCGGCGACGTGATCGCCGGCGTGATCTACGACCCCGTCAGCCGCGACAGCGCGCTGGCCGTGCGCGGCGAAGGCGCATGGATGGAATACGAGAACGGCAAGCAGGCGCCGCTGGCCGTGGCCAGTCCCGCGCCGCCCGAGGACATGGACGGCCTGATCTCCACCGGCGCGCTGCCCGAGCCGCTGCGCAGCACGGTCAACGGCAACCTGTCGAAATTGGGCAGCACGGCCTCGCTGCGCTGCGCGGCCCATGAATACCGCATGCTGGCGGCGGGCCATTGCCATGTCGCGCTGTACAACCAGCTCACCGCCTGGGACCACGCCGCCGGCTGGCTGCTGCACCGCGAGGCCGGCGGCTACGCCGCGCGCTTTGACGGTTCGCCGTACAAGCCCACGCACCGCAACGGCGGCCTGCTGTACGCGCCCGACGCGGGCAGCTGGCATGCCGCGCAAAAAGCGCTGATGGGCGAGGATTTCGTGGCCTCGGAAAGCTGAGCCCGGGCGGGGTCCGTCCCCGTCCGGAGTCCCATTTTCCGGGACTCCGCCTCGGGTTATCCCTAGGAGTTATCCCCACTATCTGTGGACAACCCTATGGAAAGCTCTGTAACAGCAGAAAAAAACCCTTGCAGGACAAGGGCTTGTATAAACCGCTCAAAAACCGGCCGCTAACTGGCGGCCGGCGAGCGCTTTCACAGGGCATCCAGCGCCAGCGCGCAAGGCTGTTCCACCTTCAGGGTCAGCAAGGCGTCGGCGCGCGTGCGGCCCAGATTGATCGCCGCGATCGGCATGCCGTTGCGCGCGGCGGCGGCCACGAAACGGTAGCCCGAATACACCATCAATGAAGACCCCACGACCAGCACCGCGTCGGCGGCCATCAGGCCCGCGTTGACGCGGTCCACCCGTTCGCGCGGCACCGTCTCGCCAAAAAAGACCACATCGGGCTTGATCACGCCGCCACAGCGCGGACAGGGTGGAACGCGGAAGCCGGAGAAATCCACGCCATCCAGATCGGCGTCGCCGTCGGGCGCGTCGCTGGCCTCCAGCGACTCCCAATGGGGATTGAGCCCCGCCAGCTCGTCCTGCCAGGCCTGCCGCCCGCCGCGCCAGTCGCACTGCATGCAGCGCACCTGATCCAGCCGGCCGTGCAGGTCCACGACCTCGCGGCTGCCGGCGGCCTCGTGCAGCCCATCGACGTTCTGCGTCACCAGCAGGCTGAGCCGGCCGCGCGATTCCAGCCGCGCCAGCGCCCGGTGCGAGTCATTCGGCAGGACGCGGCCGAAGCGGCGCCAGCCGATCATGCTGCGCGCCCAATAGCGCGCGCGGGCCAGGTCGCCGCCCATGAACATCTGCAGGGTCATGGGCGGCTTGCGCTTCCATTCGCCCTCGGTGTCGCGATAGTCCGGAATGCCGGAATCGGTGCTGACGCCCGCCCCCGTCAGCACGAAAAGCCGCGGGTGGCGGTCGACGAAGCCGCGCAGCGCGGCCAGATCCGAAACGCGTGTGTCCATCCAGGCTCCCAGAATCACCGATGCGCGGACCGGCGGACGCGCCCGGCGCGACGATCAGCCGCCCAGCCCGCAATCGGGCATATCGCTGACCAGGCTCGCCTGGGTCACGTTGCTGCCGGGCGCCACGCTGCGCGTGAGCCAGACGTTGCCGCCGATGGTCGATCCCTTGCCGATGGTGATGCGGCCCAGGATCGTGGCGCCAGCGTATATCACCACATCGTCCTCGATCAACGGGTGGCGCGGCAGGCCCTTCTTGAGTTCGCCGTTCTCGCCGGGCGGGAAGCGCTTGGCGCCCAGCGTCACCATCTGGTAGAGCCGCACGCGGTCGCCGATGATGGCGGTCTCGCCGATCACCACGCCGGTGCCATGGTCGATGAAGAAGCTGCGGCCGATGGTGGCGCCCGGATGGATGTCGATGCCGGTGTCGGCATGGGCGATCTCGGCCACCATGCGCGCCAGCATGGGCACGCCCAGCCGGTACAGCACGTTGGCCAGGCGATGGTGGATCATCGCGGTCACGCCGGGATAGCACAGCAGCACCTCGTCGGCGCTGTGCGCGGCCGGGTCGCCCTGATAGGCGGCGGTCACGTCCAGGTCCAGCGCCTCGCGCACCTTGGGCAGCTCGGCGCCGAACTGGCGCACGATGCCGATGGCGCGCTGCTGCGTGTCGGCCAGCAGCGCCGGATCATTGCGCCCGGCGTACTGCAGTTCCAGACAGACCTGGTGCAGCAGCGCGTCCAGCGCCGCGCCAATGGTGTGGCCGACGTAGAAGTCTTCCACTTCCTCGCGCAGATCGATGGGCCCCAGGCGCATGGGGAAGAGCGCGCCGCTCAGATCCTTGACGATCTGGCGCAGGCTTTCCTGCGACGGAAACTCGCGCAGGCCGGCGTCCTCGCGCAGGCGGCCGCGCGGACCGCGCCAGGCCAGGCGCGCCTCGCGCAGGCCGGACACGATGCCGTCCAGGTTCCAGTGCGCGGGCGGGGTGTGGCTGGGCCCGCTCATGGCTGCGCCCGCAAGGAAATGCCGGCGGCGCCGGCGTGGGAATGAAGGTCGAACATGAAGTGCCTCGCTGACGGAGCAGCGGCCGCCGGACTGGCCGACGGGCCGATGCTGCTTTGCAATATTCCCGTCAACTGTAACCGCTGGGGCCCTCTTCGCGGAATCCCCCCGACACGGCGTAGGGGTTATGCGGCAGGGGTCGTCCCCTTGGGCGCCGGCCCCCTGGCGCCGCTCACAGATGCGCCGCGACGCCCGGCACCCAGGCATGGCGCGGCAGCGGCGCCTGGGCGTGGCCCCGGTAGCAATCGATCCAATACGACGTGGACGCGTCGTGCCCCCGGTCGGCCACGGCCGCCGACACCGGCACCGCCAGCTCGCGCTCGATGCCGGTGGCCAGCCGCTTGCCCAGCTCCACGCCCCATTGGTCGAAGGGATTGATGCCCCAGACCACGCTCTGCACGAACACCTTGTGCTCATACAAGGCCAGCAGCGCGCCCAGGCCGCGCGGATCGAGCTTGCGCAGCACGATCAGCGAGGAAGGACGCCCGCCGGGATGCACCATGTGCCGCGCCAGGCGCAGCGCCCGCTCGCGGTCGTCGATATGGGCCACGTCCAGCAGCGCCTGCTCCAGGCTCTTGCCGCGCAACAGGGCCTGGCGCTGCGCCAGGCAGTTGGCCAGCAGCATGCGGTGCGCGTCCGGGTTGTCCGGGCAGCCTTGCAGGCTGGCGATGAAATCCACCGGCGCGCCGTTCTCGCTCTGGTGCAGCCACTGGAAGAAGGTGTGCTGCCCGTCGGTGCCGGGCATGCCCCAGATGATGGGCGCGGACGGCACGCCCACGGCCTGGCCATCGCCCGCCACCCGCTTGCCCAGCGATTCCATCTCCAGCTGCTGCAGGTAGGTCACCAGGTGCAGCAGCCGCGCGCTGTAGGCCGCGATGTTCAGCGAGTTGTGGCCCAGCACGCTGCAATTGACCAGACCGGCAAGCGCCAGCTGCGCCGGCGCATTGGACGCCAGCGGCGCCAGCCGGAAATGCTGGTCCATGGCCTCGGCGCCGGCCCGCATGCCGATCAGCACCTCCGCGCCCACCGTCAGCGCGATGGACAGGCCCGCCACCGACCACACCGAATAGCGGCCGCCCACCCAGTCGCACATCGAGAACACCCGCTCGGCCGGCACGCCCAACGCGCGCGCCGCCGCCGCGTTGGCCGTGACCGCCGCCAGATGCGCCGCCACATCGGTCACGCCGCCGCGCCGCAGCCAGGCGATGGCGGCGCGGGCATTGTGCAGGGTCTCGGCGGTGGTGAAGGACTTGGACGACACCACCACCAGGCAGCGCCTCGGGTCCAGCCCGGTCACCGCGTCGTTGAACGCATGGCCGTCGATATTCGAAACGAAACGGATCTGACGCCGCTGCGTGGGGCCGCCAAAGGCCTGCACCGCCAGCCTCGGCCCCCAGTCGCTGCCGCCGATGCCGATATGCAGCACGGCACCAATGTCCGCCTCCTGGTCCAGCGCGCGCACGAAGTCCAGCATGCGCGCGTACTCGCAGACGGAGCCGGCGTCCTGGCCGTCGGGCTGCTCGCGCGTGCGGCCCGCGCGCAGCGCCGTGTGCCAGGCGGGCTTGTCCTCGGTCCAGTTGACCGCCTCGCCAGCGAACAGCGCCTGCACGGCCCTCGGCACGCCACGGGCGCGCAGCAGGGCCAACCCCGCCGCCTCCAGCGCGGGCGACTGGCGCTGCATGGACAAGTCCAGGCTCAGGCCCGCCGCCTCGATCAGCTTGAGCGCGCCGGCGTCCAGTTCCGCGCGACGCGCCGCATGGTCGAAGGCGCGCCATTCGGCGCAGTCCAGCAATCCCGCGGCTTGCGCCTCTTCCCTCGCAAATTCAGCCCTATCCATCGCGTAGTGCTCCTTAGAACGGTAAACGGACATGAGGCGCGACGCGACGCAAGGCGTTGCGGAAGTCCTCCTCGATGCGCGCCAGGGCGGCCATCGTGTCCCCTTCGAAACGCAGCACGACCGTCGGCGTGGTGTTGGACGGCCGCGCCAGGCCGAAGCCGTCGACGTAATCCACCCGCACGCCGTCCAGATCGTTGATCGACTGCGCGCCAGGAAATCCGCCTTGCGCGCGCAGCGCCTCGACCAGGGCGAACTGCTCGCCCTCGGCGGTCTCCAGCTTGATCTCGGGCGTGGCGCAGGACTGCGGCAACCCCTCCAGCATGGCCGAGGGATCCGACGCCGCGGACAGGATTTCCAGCAGGCGCGCGGCGGCGTACAACCCGTCGTCGAAGCCGTACCAGCGTTCCTTGAAGAACAGATGCCCGCTCATCTCGCCGGCCAGCAGCGCGCCGGTCTCGCGCATCTTGGCCTTGATCAGCGAATGGCCGGTCTTCCACATGGTGGCCTTGCCGCCGGCCTCGGTGATGGCGCGGGCCACATGGCGGCTGCACTTCACGTCGTAGATGATCTCGGCGCCCGGGTTGCGCGACAGCACATCGCGCGCGAACAGGATGAGCTGCCGGTCCGGCCAGATGATCTGGCCGGATTTGCTGACCACGCCCAGGCGGTCGCCATCGCCATCGAAGGCCAGGCCGATCTCGCAGTCCGAATAGCGCAGGCAATAGATCAGGTCCTGCAGGTTCTGCGGATCGGCCGGGTCCGGATGGTGCCCCGGAAAGGCGCCGTCCACCTCGCAGAACAGCTCGGTGACCTCGCAGCCCAGCGCGCGGAACAGGGCCGGGGCGATCGCGCCGGCCACGCCGTTGCCACAGTCGACGGCGATCTTCATCGGCCGGGTCAGCCGGATGTCGCCCATCACGCGCGCGGCGTAGCAGGGCTGCATCTGCATCTGCGTGCGCCCGCCGGCATGGGCCGCGCCTTCTATCGGCCGCCGCATGGCGTCACGCAGCGCGGCGATGCCGTCCCCGTAGAGCGAAGCGCCATCCAGCACGAGCTTGAAGCCGTTGTGGTTGGGCGGATTGTGGCTGCCGGTGACCGCGATGCCCGCGCCGGTATCCATCAGCCGCGCGGCGAAATACAGCATGGGCGTGGTCGCCATGCCGATGTCGATCACATGCAGGCCGGCGGCGCGCAAGCCGGCCTGCAGCGCGGCCGACAGCTCCACGCTGCTCAGCCTGCCGTCGCGCGCCACCACCATCGCGCGCGCGCCCAGCTCCAGCGCCTTCACGCCCGCCGCCATGCCCAGGCTGTGGGCAAAGCGCGCGTCGATCTCCTCGGGCACCGTGCCACGGATGTCGTAGGCCTTGAAAACCGAATCAAGGATGTTCGGAGCGTCCCAGCCAAAAGTTCCGTGCATGTCCGTTTCCTCCGGCTGGCGTCACTTGGGACCGTTCTGCTTGAAATCGCCGTAGTACGCCGCCCTGGAGTAGCGGTATCCGCCATATTTGGACCGCAGGCCGAAGCGTTCGGGCAAGAGCTTCAGGCCGTTGAACAGCACGCCGTCCACCGGCGCGCCGGCCTGGATGAGCCGCTTGGCCGTCTCGCGGATCTCGCCCACCGTGTTCATGCCGGACCGCACCACCACCATTACCGCGGCCGCATGGCTGCCCACCACAGCTGCATCCGGCGAGGACAGCACCGGCGCGGTATCCAGCACCACCATGTCGTACTGGGTGGACAGCTCGCGCAGCGTCTGGCCGAACACGGGCGAGGCCAGCAGCTCGGACGGGTCGAAGGTGACGGCGCCGGTGGAAATGAAATCCACGCCCTCGGACACGCTGTGCCGGCGCACCTGCTCCAGCGGGATCGTGCCGGACAGCACCTCGAACAGGCCGTCCTCCTTGGGCACGCCGAAATAGCGGTTGAGCTGTCCCTTGCGGAAGTCGGCGTCGATCAGCAGCACCCGCTTGCCCACGCCGCCCTGGATGAAGGCGAAGTTGGCCGACAGGAAGGACTTGCCCACCCCGGCCACGGGGCCGGTGAACATGACCATGTTGTTGGCCGACTGGCGCAGCGAGGCCTGCAGCACATTGCGGAAGCCCCGCAGGCTTTCGATGGGCGGCGCGTTGCTCTGGCTCTGCGCCAGCAGCGCGGGCACGGTCGCATTCTTGCGGCGGCTGCGGCGCCAGAGCTTGTCCTGGATGTCGCTGTAGGGAATCGCCGCCAGCACCGGCAGGCCGGTATAGCGCTCCACTTCCTCCGGCTCGGACAGGCCGCCGAACAGGGCGTTGCGCACCAGGGCCGACAGCAGGCCGATGATCAGGCCGATGGCGCTGGCCACCAGGATGATGATGGCGGCCTTGGGCCGCACCGGCTTGTCCGGCTGCACCGCCGCGTCCAGGATGCGCACGTTGCCGACCTTGCCGGCGCGAATCAGCTTGAGCTGCTGGGTATTGTTCAGCAGCGCGGTGTACAGCTCGGTGTTCACGCGCACGTCGCGCACCAGCCGCACCACGTCCTGTTCCAGGTCGGGCAACTGCTTGATGTTGTTGCCGATGCGGTTCACGTCGCCGGTCAGCGAGGCGATCTGCCGGTCGATGGCCAGGATGCTGGGGTGGGTGGGCGCGAAGCGCGTGATCAGGTCCTGACGCTTGGCGCGCAGTTCCATCACCTTGGTCTGCGCGTCCACCGACTGGGCCAGGATCAGCTTGGCTTCCTCGCTCAGGTCGATGGTGCCGCGCTTGTTGCGCAAGGCGTTGTACTTGGTCTCGGCCGCGTCCAGGTCCTTCTTCATCTGGGGCAGCTGCTGCTCCAGGAAACTCAACGACTTCTCGGCCTGCGCCGCCTTGCGGTTCACGTTCTGCTGCACGTACTCCGCGCCGATCTCGTTCAACACGGCGGTGGTCAGCGCGGGATCGTTGCCTTCCAGCGTGACGCCGATCACGCCCGAGGCGCGACCGCGCTCGAAGATGCCCATGCGCGCCTGCACGTCCTCGATGGCCGCCAGCCGCGAGCTGCGCGACACGGTGAACTCGGTGCCCGGACGGCCGCTGAGCGCGTCGATGTGCACGTCCAGCGCGCCGCCGCCCGGCAGCACGAAATGCTGCGGCGCGCCCACGGTCCCGGTGAAGGTCGAGCCGGTGATCTTGTCGAACAGCGTGTAGCGCCCGTCGCCCAGCGTCGTCACCCGCAGCGGCTTGCCCAGCCATTCATTGGGCACATCCAGCTGCGACACGGAAATGGTCTCGCCGCCCCAGGCGTAGCCGCCCCGGGGCAGGCCGCCAGGATAGGGAAAGCTCTCGTGGCGCTGCGCCAGCCAGGCGCCCACCACCGGGAAGTAATTCGGCCTGGCGTGGATATACAGCAAGAACTTGTCGACCGCCGGTCCGACCACCATGCGCGAACGCAGCACCTCCATTTCGCCAGAGGTCTCGGTCTTGGTGTCGAAGATCGCGGACACATCGCCCAGCAGGCTGCGGGCCTGTCCGTTGGGCTGCTCCTCCTCCACCTGGACGATGATGTCGGCCTGGTAGACCGACGGCGTCATCATCACGTAGATCACCGCGCCCAGCAGGGCCAGCAGCGTGATGCCGATGATCATCCAGCGGTTGGAGAAGATCGCGTCCACGTGCGAGGACAACGGGGTTTCCTGCTGACGGGCAGGCGCCGTGGGTTCAAAGGACTCGATGGGCAACGACATGCAGCTCTCCAGGAGAAGGCGCCGCCGCCGTCGCGGCGCCTCCAAAGGCGTTGTTTGTCAGGCGACTACTTGATGGAATTGACGGTCTGCACCGTTTGCGCGCTGGGGAACAGGTTGCTGATGAAACGGTTCCAACGCACCAGGCCGGCCGTATCCACGAATACGACGTCTTTGGGCTGCAACTCGAATTTCTCCGCCACCGCGAGCGCCTGCGGCGATGCCGCGTTCAGGTGAAAGACCAGCGGTTTTGCCTCCTCCGTGCTGCGCACGACAAACACCTGCGACGGATCCGAGTTCAACTGGCTGGGGCCGCCGGCCAGTCCCAACGCCTCGTTCAGCGACATGCGGCCGTCCCGCATCACCGCCACCGTGGGCGTGGTCACCTCGCCCATCACGAAGATCTTGCTGTCATCGCGCGGCGTCACCCGCACGATGTCTCCCGCCTTCAGCAGGACCTGGTTCAGGTCCTTGCCGCGTTCGATCAGAGCCGGCAGATTGATGCGCGTGCGGCGGCCTTCGCGGATGACATACACGCCGCTGCGATCGCCCGTCGCCAGGATGCCCCCGGCCCGGTTGACCGCTTCCATCAGGGTCATGGGAATGTCGTTGATCGCCAGCGCGCCCGGCGTCTTCACTTCGCCTTCCACATAGACACGCTTGCTCCGGTAGCCCAGCACGCGCACGGTGATCTGCGGATCCTGGATGTACTTGCTCGAACTATTGACTATGAGATTGCGCGCCTGAAGCTCCGTCAACCCGGCCACTTTCAGCAATCCCGTGTACGGAAACTGGATGAATCCAGTGGCTGATACGGCATAGCCCGGAATGCCCGAGGCGGTGTCCCCAATGGCTAGTTCGGTCGCCCCCGCGCCGATGGCGTAGGTTTGCGTCGGAAGCACGAGTTCGGGGTGGTCCCAGACCACGATCGAAAGGATGTCCCCGGGGCCGATGCGGTACGGCTCGCTCTTGCCGTACAGGCGGTCCACGCCGTCGTTGTCGATCAGCGCGTCGCGGGCGCGCACGTCGTCCATGACCAGCGCCGGCGTGAGCTCGCGGACCTCCGAGACGGAATTCGGATCATTGGGATCGACGAGGTGGCCGGCCTTGAAGGTCATGCCGGGGGACAAGGCGCAAGCGCCCAACGAGGACACGAGCGCGATGGCTGCCAGGGCCCGGCTCACGGTTCCGAAAATTGTCGTCATGGCGACTCCACGGTGAATGACTTCGTTGCCAGCAAGAGAGCCCGATGCGTAACGGGTTGCGACATTCCACTCTCTTTTTTCCGGCCCGCACATTCGACGGATGCCCTAAGCCTTCTCCTACATCGTTTGGAGGTTTCGAGTGCGCCCTCCAGTCAATAAGATTTTTCCAGTGGCCCCAGGCTTTGCGGCAACGCAGCGGCCTGTTCCCGGTTCCTTCTGGCATCCAGCCAAGAACAGAGGAGTGCGCGATGGACACGCCCCAATCGGACGCGTCGGCAAGATTCAATGGCGCCAGCTTGCTTTATCGCCTGCTGGACGCGGGGATCGTGATCGCCTGCGGACTCGCGGCCACCGAGCTGAAGTTCGCCGAGGACATGACCGGCGATCCGCCGCCCATCCATCTGTTCCTCATCTACCTGTGCGGGCTGGGCGTGATCGCCGTCTTCCCCGCGTTTCGCCTCTACCAGTCCTGGCGCGGCCGGCGCCTGGCCGATCTGGCGGCGCGCTGCGTCGCCGCCTGGGCGACCGTGTTCGCGCTGGGCATCCTGATCAGTTTCCTGATGCACCAGGCGGCGGCGCTGTCGCGCATGTGGGCCGGCGCCTGGTTCGCGCTGGCCGCCGTCGCGCTGGTCGGCGCGCGCGTCGGCGCCTACGCCGTCCTGGGCGCGGCGCGCGATCGCGGCCTGAACAGAAAGCGCGTGCTGATCGTCGGCTTCGGCGCGCTGGGGCACGACCTGTGGCGCCGGGTGCGGCGCCATAGCGAGGCCGGTTACGAAGTCGCCGGCATCTATGCCGAGCCGCACGAGAACCTGCCGTCGCAGGTGCGACGCCTGCACAGCCTGGACCAGCTGCACGCCTTCGTCCTGGAGCATGGCGTGCGCGAAATCTGGATCGTGCTGCCGATGGAGGCCGGGCAGGAATTGCGCGAAGTGCTCTATCACCTGCGCAATGACCTGGTGGACGTGCGCTGGATCCCGGACGTGCTGTCGATCCAGTTGCTGGGCCATCGGATCGGCGACTTCCTGGGCCTGCCCGCCATCCAGCTCAACACCCTGCCGGCCGCCGGCGTGCGCGGCCTGGCCAAGGAAGCGTTCGACCGGGTGTTCGCGCTATGCGCGCTGATCGGCCTGTCGCCGGTCATGCTGACCGTGGCCGCGCTGGTGAAACTGTCCTCGCGCGGTCCGGTGCTGTTCACCCAGCCCCGCCTGGGCGTGGACGGCAAGGTGTTCCGCGTCTACAAGTTCCGCACCATGACGGTGCACCAGGAGCACGGCGTGGTCACGCAGGCCACCCGGGGCGACGCGCGCGTGACCCGCATCGGCGCCTTCCTGCGGCGCACCAGCCTGGATGAGCTGCCGCAATTCATCAACGTACTGCTGGGCGACATGTCCGTGGTCGGCCCCCGGCCGCACGCGCTGGAGCACAACGAGATGTACAAGGACCTGGTGCAGCGCTACATGATGCGCCACCGCGTCAAGCCCGGCATCACCGGCTGGGCGCAGGTCAACGGATTCCGGGGCCAGACCGACACGCTGCGCAAGATGAGCGACCGCGTCGAGCACGACCTGTACTACATCCAGCATTGGACCTTCCGCATGGACCTGCGGATCATCGCCCGCACGGCGATCTCCGGATGGACGGGCCGCAATGTCTATTAGGGATGAGCCCCCCCCGAAGCGCTGCGCGCTTCCCCCCCAGGGGGGCATGCCTGCGGACCGGCGGAGCCGGATCCGCGGCATCCCGATGGCGGGGCAGCGGTGGCGTGCGGGGGGGCTGTGCTGGAGGCCCCCGGTGGTGGTGGTGCGCCCGGGCTGAAGGCCGCCGCCACTGGTGGTGGCGCTTCCGGGCTGGGGGCGGCGGCTGCATGCGGTGAGTCTGGTGTGCACGGAACGGCGGCTTCGGGCGCGGCGGAACCGGCCGGCGGCCTGCTGTCGCCGGCGGATTTCCGGCGGGCGGTGGAGATGCTGCCGCTGGTGTCCATCGATCTGCTGCTGCACGACGGCCAGGGGCGCTACCTGACGGGGCTGCGCAGCAATCCGCCAGCCCAGGGCGCCTGGTTCGTGCCCGGCGGGCGCATCCGCAAGAACGAGCCGCTGGCGCTGGCGCTGGACCGCATCGCCCGCGAGGAACTGGGCCTGCACGCAATGGCCGCCGCCTGGACGCCTTGCGGCGTCCACGAGCATTTCTACTCCACCAACTTCGCCGGCGAAATCAACCGCTCCACCCATTACATCGTGCTGGCCTACGAGGCCGAGCGGGCGCTGGATCCGGCCAGCCTGCCGCACGCGCAGCATCGCGGCTACCGCTGGCTGTCGCCCGCCGCCATCGTCGCCGACCCTGACGTGCATCCCTACACCCGGGCCTACTTCAAGGAGTACGCGCCATGACCAATCCCCCTCCCCCCTACCGCGCCGTCATCCTCTGCGGCGGATCGGGCTCGCGGCTGTGGCCGCTGTCGCGCGAGCTGCTGCCCAAGCAGTTCATCCGTTTGACCGATGACCGCAGCCTGCTGCAGAACACCCTGCTGCGGCTGGATTCGGCCGGCGCCCAGGCGCACCCCACGCTGGTGTGCAACGAAGCCCACCGCTACATCGCGGCCGAACAGGCGCAGGAGCTGGGCATCAAGGATGCCGAGCTGATCCTGGAGCCGCACGCCCGCAACACCGCGCCGGCCATCGCCGCCGCCACGCTGCGCGCCATGCGCGGCGGCGAGGATCCGGTGATGCTCATCATGCCGTCGGACCATGTGCTTGAGGACGGCGAGGTGCTGGCCGCGGCCTATGCGCAGGCCTATCTGGCGGCGCGCCAGGGCGCGCTGGTGACGTTCGGCATCACCCCGACCGCGCCGCTCAGCGGCTATGGTTACATCCAGGCCGATGCGCCCGCCGCCATGGCGCCCGCCCGGCGCGTGCGCCGCTTCGTCGAAAAGCCCTCGCCGGAGGTCGCGCAGCGCTTCATCGAGGAAGGCAACTACTACTGGAATAGCGGCATGTTCGCGTTCCAGGCCTCGGTCTTCCTGGCCGAGATGGACCGGCTCGCGCCGCGCATGTTGCTGCAGGTGCGCGCCGCGATCGCCGCCGGGCATGGCGACGATGCGCTGTTCCAGCTTGACGGCCCCGCCTTCGAGGCCTGCCCCAGCGATTCGATGGACTACGCCATCATGGAACGCACCGACAGCGCCGTGGTCATCCCGCTGGCCGCGCCCTGGAGCGACGTGGGCGCCTGGGACGCGGTCTGGGGCATCGCCCCCAAATCGGTGGAGGGCAACTCGACCACCGGCGACGTGATGGTGGAGGATTCGCGCAACTGCCTGATCCATTCCACCAGCCGGCTGGTGGCCTCGGTGGGGCTGGACGACATCGTGGTGATCGAAACCGCGGACGCGGTGCTGGTGGCCCACAAGTCGCGCTCGCAGGACGTCAAGCGGCTGGTGGAAGCCTTCAAGGTCCAGCACCGTTCCGAGCTGAACCATCATCGCGAGGTGCAGCGGCCCTGGGGCTCCTACGACTCGGTGGGCCAGGGTCCGCGCTACCAGGTCAAGCGGATCACGGTCAAGCCCGGCGCCCGGCTCTCGTCGCAGATGCACCATCACCGCGCCGAGCACTGGATCGTGGTGTCCGGCACGGCCCGCATCTACAACGGCGACAAGCAATACCTGCTGACGGAGAACCAGTCCACCTACATCCCGCTGGGCGAGATCCACAGCCTGGAGAACCCGGGCAAGATCCCGCTGGAAATCATCGAGGTGCAGTCCGGCGCCTATCTGGGCGAGGACGACATCGTCAGATTCCAGGACATGTATGGCCGCGCCTGAGGCCACCCGCGCGCCGTTCTGGCGTCCGGGGCTGGCGCGCGTCTGCGTGCCGGCAGCGGCGCTGTTCTTCCTTGCGCTGGTGACGATCGGCAACCTGCCCGGCCTGGCCGCGCAGATGTCCGACGCCTACGGCGACAAGCGCCTGCACCTGGCCGCCTACGCCACGCTGACCTGCCTGGCCTACGCCTCGTTCAACCGGCGGCCCGCCCTGTTGGCATTCCTGTCCGCCACCGCGCTGGGCGCGCTGGATGAAGGCATCCAGTCGTTCTTCCCGTACAGACAGGCGGATCTCTTAGACCTTTTGGCCGATATCTCGGCGGCGGGTGCGACAGTAATCTCATTGCACATTGGTTCCGCAGCCATCGGCTCCTTTCGTGCAGTCACTAAGTCTTAAGGATACAACCATGCCAAAACGGGCACTGATTACCGGCGTCACAGGCCAAGACGGCGCCTATCTGGCGGAGTTCCTGCTCGCCAAGGGCTACGAGGTGCACGGCATCAAGCGGCGGGCATCGCTGTTCAACACCGCGCGCATCGACCATCTGTACCAGGATCCGCACGACCAGCCCCGCAACTTCGTGCTGCACCATGGCGACATGACCGATTCGTGCAGCCTGATCCGCATCGTGCAATCGGTGCAGCCCGACGAGATCTACAACCTCGCGGCGCAGAGCCACGTCGGCGTGTCGTTCGAGGAACCGGAATACACCGCCAACGCCGACGGCCTGGGCACGCTGCGCCTGCTGGAAGCGATCCGCATCCTGAAGCTGGAAGACAAGTCGCGCTTCTACCAGGCCTCGACCTCCGAGCTGTACGGCCTGGTGCAGGAAACGCCGCAACGCGAGACCACGCCGTTCTATCCCCGCAGCCCCTACGCCGCCGCCAAGCTCTACGCCTACTGGATCAGCGTGAACTACCGCGAAGCCTACGGCATGTACGCCTGCAACGGCATCCTCTTCAACCACGAATCGCCCAAGCGCGGCGAGACCTTCGTCACGCGCAAGATCACGCGCGGCCTGGCGCGCATCGTGCTGGGCCTGCAGGAATGCCTGTACCTGGGCAACCTGTCCGCCCTGCGCGATTGGGGCCATGCGCGCGACTACGTGGAAATGCAGTGGCTGATGCTGCAACAGGACAAGCCCGAGGACTACGTCATCGCCACCGGCCGGCAGTACAGCGTGCGTGAATTCATCAATACCGCCGCGCGCGAGCTGGGCCTGCTGCTGGCCTGGGAAGGCGAAGGCGTGGAGGAAACCGCCACCGTGCTGTTCAGCCCCATCCACGACATCAAGCCGGGTCAGGTGATCGTGCGGGTGGACCCGCGCTATTTCCGTCCGACCGAGGTCGAGACGCTGCTGGGCGACCCCACCAAGGCCCGCGAGAAGCTGGGCTGGTCGCCGCGCACCAGTTTCGCGCAGCTGGTCAAGGAAATGGTCGAGAGCGACCTGAAGGAAGCCCGGCGCGACGCGCTGGTCGAGCAGAACGGCTATGAAATCTACGCCTACAAGGAGTAAGCCGCCATGACGAACCTGGATCAGCGGGTGTTTGTCGCAGGCCATCGCGGCATGGTGGGCGCGGCGCTGGCCCGCGAACTGGACCGGCGCGGCTATCGCAACGTGATCACGCGCGGCCGGCAGGAGCTGGACCTGGAGAACCAGAACCAGGTCCACCGCTTCTTTTCCACCACGCCGGTGGACGTGGTGTACCTGGCGGCCGCCAAGGTCGGCGGCATCCTGGCCAACCAGAACCACCCGGTGGATTTCCTGTACCGGAACCTGATGATCCAGAGCAACGTCATCCGCGCCGCCTACGCGGCCGGCGTGCGCAAGCTGCTGTTCCTGGGTTCCTCGTGCATCTATCCGCGCGAGGCGCCGCAGCCGCTGCGCGAGGACGCGCTGCTGACGGGCCCGCTGGAATCGACCAATGAGCCCTACGCCATCGCCAAGATCGCCGGCCTGAAGCTGTGCGAGGCCTACCAGCGGCAACACGGCGCGCGCTTCATCTGCGCCATGCCGACCAACCTGTATGGCCCGCGCGACAACTACGACCTGCACAGCAGCCATGTGCTGCCGGCGCTGATCCGCAAGTTCCACGAAGGCCGCGAGGCCGGACAGGCCAGCGTGACGATCTGGGGCACCGGCGCGCCGCTGCGCGAGTTCCTTTACGTCGACGACCTGGCGCGCGCCTGCGTCATGCTGATGGAGCACCCGGATGCCACGGGCATCTACAACATCGGCGCCGGCCAGGACATCGCGATCGCGGAACTGGCCACGCTGGTCGCGCGGGTGGTCGGCTTTCGCGGCGCGATCGACTATGACAGGTCCAAGCCCGACGGCACGCCGCGCAAGCTGATGGACTCCGGACGCATCCGGGCATTGGGCTGGCGTCCGGAGATCTCGCTCGCGCACGGCATCGAGCTGGCCTACGGCCATTTCCTGCGGGAGCATCCGCAACAGGCGGTGCCCGTGGCCTGAGGGTCGCGCCCGCGAGGACGACAGACAGGCTTACCGATGCGCGCTTTCCTCAGCAGACACGTCGCCGGCAATGCCTCCTTCTGGGGGCTGGTGGAGTACGGCGCGGGACCGGCCGCCGCGCTGGTCGCCCTGCCCCTGCTGTTCCGGCAGCTGGGCACGATCGGCTTCGGGCAATATTCCATGATCATCGCGCTGGCCGGGTTCGGCAACGCCGCCAACCTGGGCGCGGCGGTCACGGCCACCAAGCTGGTGTCCGAACGCGCGCACGAACCGGGCGGCGCCTACCGCGCCGCGGGCGTGGGCATGGCGTTGATAAGCTGCGCGCTGGCCGTGGTCTCGGCCATCGCCCTGCTGCTGTGGCTGGTGGTGGGCCTGGGCTGGCCCGGCGCCACCTTCGGCGGCGTGGCGGTCACGCTGCTGGCCATGCCGGCGCTGGCCGTCTACCTGACCCAGCAATACGACCAGCTGCTATCGGGCTGCCTGAAGGGACGCGAGGACTTCCGCGCCACGGCGCTGTGCGAGGCTTTCAGCCGCGCCGGCACCATGGGGCTGGCCTGCGCCGCGGCGCTGGTGACGGCCTCGCCGACCTGGACCGCGCTGGCGCAGGCGCTCGGCCTGCTGCTGGCCGGCACCGTCAAGATGTTCGTGTTCTCGCGCGCCTACGGCCATGCGCTGCTGCGCCCGGTGATCGACCGTCCCGCCATGATGGCGGCCTTCAGATTCTCGCGCTGGTCCTGGCTCAACAGCCTGAGCGCGCTGGCCTTCGGCTCGGTGGACCGGGTGCTGGTCGGCGGCCTGATGGGCCCGGCCGCGCTGGCCATCTACACCGTCGGCGTGCAGGTCGGCCAGATGATTCATACCGCCTCGGTGGCGGTGTTCCAGAAAGCCATGCCGCGCGTCAGCCGGCTGCTGGCGGCGCCGCCCTTTCCCGGCGCCGCCGAACGCGAAGTCCGCCGGCAGATGCTGTGGAACCTGGCGCTGTCTGCCGGCGCCACGCTGGCCGTGCTGGCCGCCAGCCGGCCGCTGCTGGACCTGATGCTGGGACCGGCCATCGCGGCCGGCCATCTGCACACATTCCGGCTGCTGATCGTCGCGTCGGGCCTGTTGTCCTTGAACGCGGCCGCGCACTTTTCGCTGCTGGGCATGGGCAATTCGCGCGCCATCGCCATTTTGAACGGACTCGGAGGACTGGCCATGCTTGCCATCATGGCCGCGCTCGCCGCCAGCGCAGGCGAACAGGCCGCAGCCTGGGGCCGCATGGCGTATGCCGTCATCACCCTGGCCGGCGTCGCCTTGGCGATCCGCCAGTCCCGTCCGGAATTCCAGGGCGCCATGCCCGCCGCCACCCGCTAAACCGAACCAGGAAGAGGCCCCCATGAGCAAGCGCCACAATGAATACACCCGCGAGCTGGTCGACTTCGTCCGCGAGCTGCGTCCGCCCGCCCCCATCGCCGGCGGCCTGCTGCCCAAGCTGAGCATCGTGACCCCGTCGTACAACCAGGCCCGCTTCCTGGAGCGAACCATCCTGTCCGTGCTGAATCAGGGGTATCCGAGGCTGGAATACATCATCATCGACGGTGGCTCCACCGACGGCAGCGTGGACATCATCCGCAAGTACGAACGCTATCTGACCCATTGGGAAAGCCAGCCGGACCGGGGCCAGTCGCATGCCATCAACAAGGGCTTCGAGCGCGCCACCGGCGAATACGTGGGCTGGCAGAACTCGGACGACCTGTACTTCCCGGGCGCGCTGCGCAAGCTGGGCGCGGCGGCGGCGCGCGGCCGGGCGCCGATCGTCAGCGGCAACCTGTTCGTGGCCGACGCCAACAACCGCATCTTCCGCAAGATCCACTACACCCCGGTCAACCGGGGCACGCTGACCGTGGTGAAGGCGTCCATTCCGAACCAGTCCGCCATCTTCCGGCGCGACCTGCTGAAAAAGCACGGACTGCTTCAGGAGAGCATGCGCTATTGCATGGACCTGGAACTGTGGAGCCGCCTGCTGCGCGAGGGCAAGAACGTCATCGTGCCCGAGGCCATGGGCGTCTACACCGCGCACGACGAGACCAAGACCGCGCTGATGCAAGACGTGCTGCTGGAAGAACGCAAGCAGATCGTCGACCGCATCCGCAACAGCGAGCCCGGCCTGGGCAAGCTGTTCCAACTGTCCTGCCGCGCCTCGAAGGTGGCGGCCCATGCCCGCCAGGGCGACCTGTCCTACCTGTTCGAAAAGCTCGCCACCCGGCTGCTGGGCCGGGACGACTGGACCGCGCACTAGGCGCGTCCGCCATCCGCCCAGCGCCACGGAGCCGCCGTCATGCACAGCCGCCATCTGTCCACCCTGCACCTGCTGGGCCTGTTCGCCTTCACGGCGCTGGCCTTGAACGACGACAGCTTCATCCTCGGCGTGGGCAGCTTCAAGCTGTCGCCCTTCGACGTCATCTTCGTCGCCATCCTCGTCGTCAAGGCGATGCGGCTGGCGGATCCGGCGGCCTACGCGCTGCCGCGCGGCGCGCTGGGCCTGCTGCTGGGCATCCAGGCGCTGTCGGTGGCCTATCTGCTGCTGGTGTCCATCGACCATCCCGGCATCGAGACCGGCGACGTGGCGCGCGACCTGCGCATCGTGTTCTATTTCCTGACCACGCCCTTTCTTTGCTACAAGGACATCGACACGCCGCATGCCTATGCCGTGCTGCAGAAGTACATCATCGCAGCCTGCCTGACGGTGGCCACGCTGATGCTGCTGCAACAATTGCAGGGCTTCAGCATCGCCAACCCGGTGCGCAATGTCCGCCTGGGCGTCTGGGCGATTCCGCTGGGCGTGGTGTCGCTGCTCTACTTCCGGCGCACGCTCAGGATCTCGGGCCCCAAGGCCTATGCGCTGACGCTCTACATGCTGCTGGCGCTGGTGTTCTCGCTGAACCGCAGCCAGTACCTGCAGCTGGCCGTGTCCGTGCTGCTGGCCATGATGCTGGCGTCCGGCTCCGAGGTGCGCCGCCGCGTGGTGCTGATCTTCGCGCCCGCCGCCGTCGCCGGCGTGCTGGTGTTCGCCAGCATCGGCTACCTGGACGTGCTGACCAACCGCATCTTCAGCGTCGAGCGGCTGGACGAGGACTCCAGCTACGGCGCGCGCGTGCAGGAGATGCAGGGCCAGATGGATTTCTTCGCGCAAAGCCCGGTGTTCGGCAAGGGCGCGGGATTCCGCAGCTGGGTCATGGGCGAGAATGGCTTCGAGCTGAGCACCTTCGCGCACAACTCCTGGGCCTTCTACCTGATGAAGTTCGGGCTGGTCGGCACCATCATGATCATGCTGCCGCCCCTGCTGATCCTGCTGCTGACGCTGTTCCGGCGCTACGCCCATCCCGGCCTGGAACTGCACCGGCGCTACCTGCTGGCCACCGCGCCCATCTACATCTTCATCGACTCCATGTCGGGCGGCCTGGCCTATGCACCCAAGACCGCCTTCACCGGGTTCCTGCTGTGCTACTGCCTGTCCCTGCTGCGCAACGCGCGCGCCATGCCCGTGCCTGCGCGGGATCCCGCCGATCCCGGCAACCGTCCGGATGCGCCGCGCCGGACCCTGACGCGAGTGCTGCCCCATGCCTGATGTCATGTTTGTCGCGCCGGACCTGCACGGCGGCGTCGGAAGATGCGTGGCCTTCATCGCCGACGGCCTGCCCGCCCACGGGGTCGATGCCTCGCTGTTCCTGCTGCGCGCCCGCAACCGCGAATACCCCATCGACAATCCGAAGGTGGTCAAGGCGCTGCCGGTGATCGAATCGCCGACGGCGCTGCGACTGGCGCTGCCGCTGGCTTTCGCCCGACTGCTGGCGCAGATCCGTCGCGACAAGCCTGCCATCGTGTGCTCGCACGGGCTGCTGTGCAATATGCTGGCCGTGGCCGCCCGCAAGATCCTGCGCGGCCGTTTCGCCATTGTGGCGTTCGAACACAGCAGCCCGGCCATCCACTACGGCGCCTCGCGCATGCGCCGCCTGAAATACTGGCTGGTCAGCCAGACCTACCGCCGCCATGATGCCGTGGTCGGCGTCTCGGAGGGCGTGAAGGAAGATCTGGTCAGCATGTTCCCGCCGCTGCGCGGCAAGGTTCATACCATCTACAACGGCGTGCCGCTGGACGACGTGCGCGAGCAAAGCGTCTCGCCGCCGGCCCCCGCGACGGCTCCGGCCGCCAGGGACGAACCGTACCAGGTCGTCGCGGTCGGCAGGCTGGAGGCGGTCAAGGACTACGCCACCCTGATCGACGCGGCCGCGCTGCTGGATGATCCGCGCATCGCCTTCACCATCGTGGGAGAAGGCTCGGAGCACGCGGCCCTGCAGCGCCGCATCGATGCGCGGCCGTCCCGCACCACGGTGCGCCTGGCGGGTCATATCGACAACCCCTTCCCCACCATCGCCCGGGCCGGCGCCTTCGCCCTGACCTCCGTGCGCGAGAGCTTCGGCAACGTGCTGGTGGAGGCCCTGTGCCTGGGCGTGCCGGTGATTTCCACCGACTGCCCGCACGGCCCGGCCGAGATCCTGGACGCCGGCCGCTACGGCCTGCTGGTCCCGGTCGGCGACGCGCCCGCGCTGGCGGCGGCGGTCCGGCGCCTGGCCTACGACACGGCGACGCGCGAACGGCTGGCCGCCGAAGGGCCGGTCCGCGCCGACGCATTCTCCCTAGACCGGCACTGCCGCGACGTCATTGCGCTATTCCAGCCCTTGATGCGCCGTGGCGCGCCCTGACCTGGATCGCATCATGCAGAAAATACCGGTATCCGTTGTGGTCATGACCAAGAACGAAGAGCGCAACATCGCCAAGTGCCTGAAGGCGCTGGCAGAGTTCGACGAAGTCTTCGTCATCGACTCGCGCAGCACCGACGCGACGTGCGCGCTGGCCGCCTCGCTGGGCGCGAAGGTGGTGGACTTCCAGTGGAACGGCAAGTATCCGAAGAAAAAACAATGGTGCCTGGAGCAGCTGCCTTTCTCGCACCCGGTCGTCCTGTACGTCGACGCCGACGAAGAGATGACGCCGGCGCTGGCCCGCGAAATCCGCGCCAGCCTGCCGCGCTTCGAGGCCGGCGCCGGCGGCGCCTTCGTGCCCTTCGACTACGTGTTCTGCGGCCGCAAGCTGCGACACGGCCACCGCGTCTACAAGCTGGCGCTGCTGGCCCGCGACCGCTCGCGCTTCCTGGACTACGACGACCTGGACGTGGCCCACATGTGGGAAGTCGAGGGCCACTACCAGCCCCAGGTACAGGGCCAGACCTTCGCGTTGCGCGAGCCCATGGTCCACAATGACCATGACTCGCTGTTCCACTATTTCGACAAGCACAACCGCTACTCGGACTGGGAGGCAAGCCTGCGCGTCAAGGGCCTGATGAACGACCCGCGCGAAGCCAACCTGGGCGGCCGCGCGCTGCTCAAGCGGCTGTTCCACGCGCTGCCGTTCAAGGCTCCGATCTCCTTCCTGCATTCCTATGTATTCCGCCTGGGCTTCCTGGACGGCAAGGCCGGCTTCGACTATGCGGTCGCGCGCGCCATGTACTACTGGCAGATCCGCATCAAGACCGAGGAAATCCGCAAGGCCCGACAGGCCTGCGCCGAGGATGGCGACGACAAGGTGGTGGCGGGAGCGGCGAAATGATCCCCGCCCGTCGGTTCCACGCGGGCCCGGCGCGCGAGGCGGATGTCGCGGATGCGACGGATGCGGCGCATGTCTGGCCACGCGTCGGAGACCCGCCTGGCGCGCTGCAGCGGCTGGACCTGTTCACACTGGCGCCCGGCCAGCGCGGCCGCTCCGCGCTGACGGTGCAGCTCTGGTGGCTGGTCCAGGGTTCCCTGTTCCGCTGGTCGCCGCAGTTCGCCTATGGGTTCCGGCGCTGGCTGCTGCGGCTGTTCGGCGCGCGCGTCGGCGCCAAGGCGCTGATCCGGCCCAGCGCCACCGTGACCTATCCCTGGAAAGTCGACATCGGCGAGCATGCCTGGATCGGCGACGATGCCGTGATCTACAGCCTGGGGCCGGTGCACATCGGCGCGCACGCCGTGGTGTCGCAGCGCAGCTACCTGTGCGCCGCCGACCATGACCCGGACCAACCCGACTTCCCGCTGCGCGAACGCGCGGTGCGCATCGAGGACGGCGCCTGGGTCGCCACCGACGTATTCGTCGCCCCCGGCGTGACCGTGGGCCGCGAAGCCGTGGTGGGCGCGCGCAGCTCCGTCTTTCGCGATCTGCCGCCCGCCATGGTCTGCCACGGCACGCCGTGCAGGCCCGTGCGTGCGCGCGGACGGGAGCGCGCATGAAGATCCTGATCTACGGCATCAACTACGCTCCCGAACTTACCGGCATCGGCAAGTACAGCGCGGAATTGGCCGAATGGCTGGCCGCGCGCGGACACTGCGTCAGCGTAGTCACGGCGCCGCCCTACTATCCGCAATGGCGGGTGCATGACGGCTATCGCGCCGGACGCTATGCGCACGAGGAGCGCGCCGGCGTCTCGGTGCGCCGCGCCCCGTTGTGGGTGCCGGCGCGGCCCGGCGGCGTCAAGCGCCTGCTGCACCTGGCCAGCTTCGCCCTGTCCAGCCTTCCCAGCCTGCTGCGCGCCGCCGCCGGGCGGCCCGACGTCATCCTGGTGGTCGAGCCGGCGCTATTCTGCGCGCCCGCGGCATGGCTGGCCGCCAGGCTGTGCGGCGCTCGCGCCTGGCTGCACGTGCAGGACTATGAAGTGGACGCCGCGTTCGAGCTGGGCCTGCTCAAGGGCGCCTGGCTGCGCCGCGCCGTCGCCCGCGCCGAGCGCTGGCTGATGCGCCGCTTCGACCGCGTTTCCACCATTTCCGAACGCATGCTGGCGCTGGCCAGGGACAAGGGCGTGGAGCCCGCCCGCGCCGTGCTGCTGCCGAACTGGATCGACGCGCAGGCGATCACGCCGGACCTGGACGGCGGCGCGTACCGCGCGCAACTCGGCATCCCCGCCGACGCGATCGTGGCGCTGTATTCCGGCAACATGGGCGGCAAGCAGGGCCTGCAGGTCCTGGCCGACGTGGCCCGCCGCCTGGAAGGCGAAACGCGGCTGTGGTTCGTTTTCTGCGGCCAGGGACCGGAACGGGCCGCGCTGCAGGCGCGCTGCGCCGGACTGGCGCGCGCACGCTTCCTGGACCTGCAGCCCGCCGAACGCCTGGGCGAGCTGCTGTGCATGGCGGACATCCATCTGCTGCCGCAGCGCGCGGGCGCGGCCGACCTCGTCATGCCGTCCAAGCTGACCGGCATGCTGGCCAGCGGCCGTCCTGTGGTCTGCGGCGCCGCGCCGGGCACGGAACTGGCGGGCGTGATCACGCGCTGCGGCCTGTTGACTCCCCCTGAAGACGCGGCGGCCATGGCCGAGGCCGTGCTCAGCCTGGCGCAAAACGGCGCGGCCAGGGCCGCGCTGGGCCAGGCCGCGCGGCGCCATGCCCTGGCTCATCTGCACGTGGACGCGGTGCTGGGCGCGGCCGAGCGCGAACTGGCGGCCCTTGCCGTCCCGGGCAGGACACAGGCCTCGCGCGCCCGCGACGCCTGACGGCGTCCGTCCGATCACTCCGAAGGTTCGCGCGGCGTCGGCGGCAGGCCCACGCCGCTGACCAGCCCCAGCTGCACGGCGACATAGGCGGCCTCGGCCTGGTTGCGCGCATTGAGCTTCCAGTACAACGTGCGCGCATGGCTCTTCACGGTGGCCACCGATATGCCCACCTGCTCGCCGATCTCGCGCATGGTCTTGCCCTGCACCAGCAGCTGCAGGATCTCCGCCTGCCGCTGCGTCAGCTCGCGCAGCTCCAGCGCCGGCGCGGCGGTGCGCGGCAGCGGCCGGCCAGCCGGCTGCGGATAGCATTCGCCTCCCGCCTGGACCAGGCTGACCGCGGCCGCCAGGGCGTCCGGGCTGGATGCCTTGGGCAGATAGCCGGCCACGCCCGCGCGGGCGCAAGCCGCCATCACCGCCTGATCCAGCACGGAATACAGCACCATCGCCAGCCTGGGCCCGAAGAAGGCGATGGCCTGTGTCAACAGCGCGATATCGTTCTCGGCGATGCCGCCGCAACCGACCACCAGCATTTCCACCGGACGGTTGAGCGAATTGGGCAGGTTGAGCATCTGGGCCGGCGAGATCGCCAGGATGTCGTCCGTTTTGCGCACGCGCTCCAGCACATGCTGGATGGCGACGCGAAGCAACGCATAGTCTTCGATTAGAACGGTTGTCATCCCGAATGGAACCTTGCGACACAGGGCCCAAATGCGGTTCCCATGTCGCACGCGAGACGGATCGCGATGCGCGCGCGGCCGCGCGACGGCGCGGTTCACGGGAATCCTGTCCGCTGCTGCGGCCCGGGCGGCGTGCTGTGGTTCGCCGTCCCGGCCCGCACTTGCGGACACGAACCATGCTATCAGCGGCTATCGCCGTTGAATCTCGTTCAGGAGGATGATTGGGGGAGGACTGAGGCGCTGCGCAATGCAGGCGGAACTGCGATGAAAGCACTAGGAGGGAAGGCGGGGCGGCATCGCGTCGGGCCAGGCTGCCTGCCGGGTCGGCAGCTGGCGCGCGCGCGGTATCAGCCTGCTTTGCGGCCGTATAGTTGTCCTGCGTCGACTTCCCTGCCGTTGGGCTCGTGCCATTCCAGCGTGGCGCCGCGCTGCAACGCCGCGTACACGGCCTCGCCCTTGTTCTTCACATGCAGGCGCTGATAGAGCGTGCAGGCATGCGTCTTGGCGGTGGCGACCGAAATGTTGAGCATGCGGCTGACCGTCTTGATCGGATAGCCCCTGGCCAGCAACACCAGCACCTCGTACTGGCGCGGCGTGATCTGCAGCAATTGCGCGCCCGCGCTGATGGGCATGGCGCCCTTGGCCGCGGCGTCATCAGCGTCATGCGCCGGCAACGCGCAGATCGTCTGGGCGGGCGCCTGCAAGGCCTGTTCGCTGGGGAAGCACTGTCCTCCCGCCATCACCAGCCGGATCGCCGCCTCCAGGATCTCGACCGATGCGGTCTTCATCAGACAGCCGTAGACGCTGGCGCCCGGCAGACCCTGGACGGGCATCGGCAAGGGCATCACATCGGTCAATAGCAGGATGCGCTTGGGGGTGAGCACGCGCTGGATCTCATGCAACGCGCTCCAGGCCTCATCCGTATCCACCGGAAGTCCGTAGATCAGGAGATCAGCGCCGGCATGGACGCCATCGGCCGTGGACACGTCCGCCAGGCCCATCCCCTCGATCTCCCACACGTCATCCAACTTGCTCAGAATCTGCCACAAACCCAGCCGCAGCAGCGGATGAGCTTCAATCAGGACCATCTTGGCCATGATGTCCTCCCGGTTTACTAGACAGGCCTAGAAGGGATCTTCGCTGTACTGAAGACTTATTTTTCCAGCCCCGCGAAGCGGGTCCGCGGTAGCCCTGGATATGTGAATACATCGTATCCGGGTATTTTGGCTGGGAGACTTTGGTAGCCACCATTACGGCGGATGGCATGAGTCCATCTTATGGTTCGGGATTTGCAAAATCAAGACGTTTCAGGGCGATATAATCCGACAAAAACAGAAATCAATCGTTAGCCTTAATCGCCCTCGTAAATAAGGATGAAAACACGTTCTCATCCATTTCGACGCTAGGGTTTACACGGAGTTTCATAGAGAGGAAAAGGCCTTCCCACGGGCGGAGAAAGCCGAATGACAGCCCGGAATTCGGCTGTTGGCAAGCTTCGGGGGATGAGGCTGGCACCATCCTGGTGCCTGGCCCGATGGGACGCCGGCGTGGCAAGAATTATCGATATGTTGCGCCGGACACATCACCCCAGGATATGGGCCGATTAATCGAAATATAGGTAACACTTTTATTTTTTTGGACGCACGGTCATTTACTCCATATAGGCGAAGTCGAATACCGTGTGACCGCCCTGATGATGCCAATGGTGCATCGAAGCATGACGCCGTCCCAGAAAATTGGCGTAGTGTATTTCTCCGTCATCCTCGACGTAGGAGTGCGGCGACAACTGCTCGATCCGGTTGAGCGACACGCCCTTGCCGTAGTGGCAGAAGCCCTGGTACTGCGCGCAGCGGATGACGTCTCCGCCAGGCGAGACAACGATTCCAGCGTTGCGCGCCCGCATCGGGTTGCGCACGATGGGGTTGCAGGCATGCGGCGTCCAATTGGTGGAGAGCGGCGAATCGGCGAAGAACGCGAACAGCTCGTCGCAATGGCTCTGCCCGTCCGTCCTGTCGATATTGGTCAATAGCCACCAGTATTCCCCGTGCTTGAATATTATCGTATCGACAGCGGAAACATTACTCATCAGATTATATTGAAGCTCCCACTTCAATGGAAAATCCGTGCATTTCCATAATTCTATGCTGCGATTACCGCAGGTCTCCGGCACCATGTAGGTGACACCTTCATATTCAAATATATACGGGAACGACAAATGGTACGGCAGGTTCAGCGCCGTCCCCAAAAGGCGGAAAGCCCCGTCGGAGTACGTCGCGACCGAGATCGTCCCTTTGCGCGAGGAGAAGTCGTAATCCTCGAAAAATATATAGGGCTGTTTATCGTGGGTATATACAAAGGGATCAGCGAAAAACCTGCCCTTGGGTGGCTGCAACACCATCGCTTCGGATATCACCGCCTGCTGCCGGCCCGACGGAAACATGCCTATCCGCCAGCGCACGTTACGTTTCATGATGCGACGCACAATAAAATCAGCCATTAACCAGGCCTGGCGGGCGACATACGCCGCGCCGTCCCAGGCCACCGGATCCCGGCGCCGCTCGCCGCTCATGATCTGCATGCCAGCCGGCGGCGTGCGGCGCGCGCGCGCCAGCGCCTGCAGCGCGTCGCGGACCATGAAGTTGCCCAGGCAGAATGCGCGCGCCCGATTCTTCAGCCAGAAGATCTCGGTGTTGAAGCTGCGCTGGTCCAGCAGCTCGTCCTCGTCCTCGCTCGCGCCCAGGCGCCACAGCTTGACCGTGGTGTGATCCGCCCGCTGATACACCTCCCAGAATCCCGCATAGCTGCCGCTGGCAACCGCAACGTCGGAATAGCTCAACTGCCAGGCGCCCTGGCGCGCCCAGCCCGCGATACGCTCGCGCGGCACAGGCGGCGCGCCCAGCACGATCACCAGGTCCAGCCCCGGCGGCGCCAACCGCTCCGCGCCGCCGCCTGCCGTCATCTCGACGATCTCAGTATCGGGACCGGGCAGGTGCTCGCGCAGGTCGCGGCAAGCCAGCTGCGCGCGCGGCTTGCTTCCCAGCAGCCGGGACTCGAAACGGGACAGCGCGCCGAAAAAAGCCCTCGCGCCGAAATGCGCCTTCGTTTCCGCGCCCGCGCGGCCGGCCACCAGCAGGGCGGCGATCTGGAAGTCCTGGCTGTGCGCCAGCCATTCGACCAGCTCATGCATCCAGCCGGGCTGCTCGTATCCGTCGACCAGCAGTCCCACTCTGTAGGTCTTCATTTCTCCAGCTCCTGTGTCGGGGCAAGGGCCAGCCGCCGCCAGCCGGCGGGCTGGCGGCGCAACCATAAGGGCATGGCTACACAGCCTTCATACGGATACTGAAACGTTTCGCAGGCATCTTCCAGCGAGCTTTCAGCCTAGGGCTGGCGCACGAAGCCAAATGGCGCATGGCGCGCCCGCCGAGCGCCCTTGCCTCGGCCAAATTCGCCGGGGGAGTTCATCCATCCGGACGTAGCAGCGCGCGGCGCGCGGGGCGCGGCGGCCGGCATCCCTCTGCCTTGTCTCATGCCCCTTGGGGTAAACCCTATTCGGGATTGCAGGGACTCGCTCTTGCCGGAAATCTGTCGCATACTCAATTTAAACGAACGTTTGAATTCAACCTCATGCAAGAACTCAGATCCTCTTCAACCCGGGAATCCATCCTGGACACTGCCGAGGCGTTGTTCGCCCAGCAGGGTCATGACGGCACGTCGATGCGCCAGATCACTGGCGCGGCCGGCGTGAATCTCGCGTCCGTGAATTACCACTTCGGCTCGAAGGAGTCGCTGGTGCAGGCGGTGCTCAAGCGCCGCCTGGCCGTGCTCAACAGCGAGCGCATGCGCCTGCTGGACGAGCTCGAAGCCCAAGCCGAGGGCAAGCCGCTCAAGCCCTCGCAAATCGTTGACGCCTTCATCGGCACGCTGCTGCGCCTGGCCGCCGACCCGGAGCAGGCGGGCAGCACTTTCCTGCCGCTGCTCGAACGCACCATGTCCGACCCCACGGACTTCATCCGCGCGCTGTTCGCGGAGGAATACGCGGACGTGCTGGACCGCTACCGCAACGCGCTGTTCGCGGCGCTGCCGGACGTGCCGCGCGCCGAAATCATGTGGCGCTTTCAATTCATGCTGGGCGCGACGTCCTACGCCATCATCGGCACGGACCTGCTGCGCTCGGTCACCGGCTGGGTCATCGACGAAGCCGAACAACCCAACAACCCCGAACTGCTGCTGCCGCGCCTGATGAGCTTCCTGCTCGGGGGCCTGCGCGCGCCGCTGCCGCAGCGGCCATCCTGTTAGAGCCAGCAACGGTCAGGCCCCCGGCAATGGGCCGAACATTGCGATAGGAGACAAGAATATGCACCCGATCCTTCTTGCGCTGCTCGTCTTGGCGCTTCTGGCCGTGGTCCTGCTGGGACTGCGTCCCTTGCGACGAGCCGTGCTGTCGGCCCCGATCTTCAACATGTACCGCAAGGTGCTGCCGCAGATGTCGGACACCGAGCGCGACGCGCTCGAGGCCGGCACCGTATGGTGGGAAGGCGAGCTGTTTCGCGGCCGTCCCGACTGGAGCCGCCTGCACGCCTATCCGCGCCCGCGCCTGTCCGACGATGAGCAGCGCTTCCTGGACAACCAGGCCGAGGAAGCCTGCCGCATGGTCAACGACTGGGAAGTCACGCAGGAACGCTTCGACCTGCCCGCCGATGTCTGGAACTACCTGAAGAACCAGGGCTTCCTGGGCATGATCATTCCCAAGTCCTACGGCGGCCTGGGCTTTTCCGCCTATGCGCATTCAGAGATCGTGACCAAGCTGTCGACCCGCTCGTCGGCGCTGGCCGTGTCGGTCATGGTGCCGAACTCTCTGGGCCCGGCCGAGCTGCTGCTGCACTACGGCACCGACGCGCAGAAGAACCACTATCTGCCGCGCCTGGCGCGCGGCGAGGAAGTGCCGGCCTTCGCGCTGACCAGCCCCTGGGCTGGCTCGGACGCAGCCGCCATTCCCGACAGCGGCATCGTCTGCAAGGGCGAATGGCAGGGCCGCGAAGTGGTCGGCATGCGCGTCACCTGGGACAAGCGCTACATCACGCTGGCGCCGGTCTGCACCCTGCTCGGCCTGGCGTTCCGCCTGTATGACCCGGACGGACTGCTGGGCGACGAGAAGGACCTGGGCATCACCTGCGCGCTGGTGCCGCACGACCACCCCGGCGTCGACACGGGCCGCCGCCACTTCCCGCTGAACGCCATGTTCATGAACGGCCCGACGCGCGGCCAGGACGTGTTCATGCCGCTGGACTTCATCATCGGCGGCCCCGCCATGGCCGGCCAGGGCTGGCGCATGCTGATGGAATGCCTGGCCGCCGGCCGCTCGATCTCGCTGCCGTCCTCCAACACCGGCATGTCCAAGCTGACCGCCCGCGCCGTGGGCGCCTATGCCCGCGTGCGCAGCCAGTTCCGCACCCCGGTGGGCAAGTTCGAGGGCGTCGAGGAAGCGCTGGCGCGCATCGGCGGCCACACCTACATGATGGACGCCGCGCGCAGCATGACCGCCGGCGCGGTGGACCTGGGCGAAAAGCCCTCGGTCGTCTCCGCCATCGTCAAATACCACGTCACCGAGCGCGCGCGCCAGGTCGTCAACGACGGCATGGACGTGATCGGCGGCAAGGGCATCTGCCTCGGACCGTCCAACTTCCTGGGCCGCGCCTACCAGCAGATTCCCATCGGCATCACCGTGGAAGGCGCCAACATCCTGACCCGCAGCCTGATCATCTTCGGCCAGGGCGCGATCCGCTGCCATCCCTACGTGCTGGCCGAGATGCAGGCCGCGCAATCGTCCGACCGCCAGCAAGGTCTGCATGACTTCGACCGCGCCTTCTGGGGCCACGTGGGCTTCGTCGTGAAGAACAAGCTGCGCGCGCTGGGCACCGCGCTTACCGGCGCCCGCCTGGTCGGCGTGAACGCCGACGTCGCGCCCGAGATGAAGCGTTACTACCAGCAGCTCAGCCGCTACAGCGCTGCCTTCGCGCTGCTGGCAGACACCTCCATGCTGGTGCTGGGCGGCAGCCTGAAGCGCCGCGAGCGCCTGTCCGCGCGCCTGGGCGACATCCTGTCGCAGATGTACCTGATCAGCGCCACGCTCAAGCGCTACCAGGACGAAGGCCGCCAGGCCGCCGATGCGCCGCTGGCGCACTGGTCGATCCAGGACGCGCTGTTCCGCCTGCAGGAAGCCTTCGACGGCGTGCTGGAAAACTACCCGAACCGCTTCGTCGCCTGGGTCCTGCGCCGCATCGTCTTCCCCTGGGGCCATCCGCAATCGCTGCCCTCGGACGAACTGGGCCAGCAGGTCGCCAAGCTGCTGATCAACCCGGGCGCCGCCCGCGACCGCCTGACCGCCGGCTGCCACCTGCCCGCCACCGCCGACGAGCCGGTGGGCGCCATCGAGCTGGCGCTGGCCGCCACGCTGGAGGCCGAACCCATCGAGGCCAAGATCCGCGAGCTGGAAAAGCGCGGCGCGCTGGACGGCAATCCGCAGGCCAACGTGCGCGACATCGCCGACGCCGCCTATGCGGCCGGCGGCCTGACCGACGAGGAATACGCCGTGGTCAAGCGCAGAAACACCTTGCGCGACACCGTGGTCAAGGTGGACGATTTCCCCTTCGATCTTGGCGCGGGCGCGATCCGTCCCGCCGCCGAGCGCCGGGCCGCATGAGCACCAAGGACGCACGGATGGCATTCAAACCGGTATATGTGGTGGACGGGTCCCGCACGCCTTTCCTGAAGGCGCGCACGGGCCCCGGCCCGTTTTCGGCGGGCGACCTGGCCGTGCAGGCCGGGCGCGCGCTGCTGCTGCGCCAGCCCTTCTCGCCCACCGACGTGGACGAGGTCATCATTGGCTGCGCCGCGCCCTCGCCCGACGAAGTCAACATCGGCCGCGTGATCGCGCTGCGCCTGGGCTGCGGCAACCGCGTGCCGGGCTGGACCGTGATGCGCAACTGCGCCTCGGGCATGCAGGCGCTGGACTCGGCCATCGCCAACATCCAGTCGGGCCGTTCGCAACTGGTGGTGGCCGGCGGCGTGGACGCGCTGTCGCGCGCGCCGCTGCTGTTCTCGGACGACATGGTGCGCTGGCTGTCCGGCTGGTACGCCGCGCGCGGCCTGGGCGCCAAGCTGTCCGCGCTGCGCCGCTTCAAGCTGCGCAACCTGGCGCCCGTCATCGGCCTGCTCAAGGGCCTGACCGATCCCGTGGTCGGACTGTCGATGGGCCAGACGGCCGAAAACGTCGCCACCCGCTTCGGCATCGACCGAGCCGCCATGGACGCCTACTCGGCCGGCAGCCACCAGCGCGCGCTGGCGGCGCGCGCCGCCGGCGCCCTGGCCGAGATCGTGCCGATCATCGACGCCAAGGGCACGCTCTATCCCGAGGACGACGGCGTGCGCGCCGACTCCACCCCGGAAAAGCTGGCCAAGCTCAAGCCCGTGTTCGACAAGCCCTGGGGCAACATCACCGCCGGCAACAGCTCGCAGGTCACCGACGGCGCGGCCATGCTGGTGCTGGCATCGGAAGAGGCCGTGCAGCGCTGGAACCTGCGTCCGCTGGGCCGCATCGTCGACAGCCAGTGGGCCGGCCTGGATCCGGCGCAGATGGGCCTGGGTCCGGTGCACGCCGCCACGCCCATCCTGCAACGCCACGGTCTGGGCCTGAATGACCTGGACTTGTGGGAGATCAACGAGGCCTTCGCCGCCCAGGTGCTAGGCTGCCTGGCCGCATGGCGCGACGAGGCCTATTGCCAGGAGCACTTCGGCACGCCGGCCTGGGGCCAGCTCGACACCGATCGCCTGAACATCGACGGCGGCGCCATCGCCATCGGCCATCCCGTCGGCGCGTCCGGCGCCCGCATCGTGCTGCACCTGCTGGACGCGCTCAAGCGCCGCGGCGCGCGGCGCGGCATGGCCGCCATCTGCATTGGCGGCGGCCAAGGCGGCGCCATGCTGGTCGAAACCCTGGAGGAGCGCGCATGAGCCGCAACGCCGCCTCGACGCGTACCACGGAGACCGCCCGATGAGCGCACTGGACACCCTCTCGCACTGGCGCCTGGCGCGCGACCCCGACGGCCTGGCCTGGTTGACCTTCGACCGCGCCGCCAGCGCGGTCAACGCCCTGTCGGCCGACACCATGGCGGAACTCGCCCTGGTGCTGGACGCGCTGGACAAGGACCCGCCCAAGGGCCTGGTGATCCGCTCGGGCAAGCCGACCGGCTTCATCGTGGGCGCCGATGTCAACGAATTCGCCAGCCTGGACACGCCCGAGCAGGGCCGTGCACTGGTGGCGCGCGGCTGGAACCTGTTCAACCGGCTGGCCGCCGTGCGCTATCCCACGCTGGCCCTGATCCAGGGCCACTGCCTGGGCGGCGGCCTGGAGCTGGCGCTGGCCTGCCGCTATCGCCTCGTGGCGGACCAGCCCGGCGTATCGCTGGCGCTGCCCGAGGTCATGCTGGGCATCTTCCCCGGCTGGGGCGGCATGCTGCGGCTGCCGCGCCTGATCGGCGCGCCGGCCGCGCTGGACATGATGCTCACCGGCCGGGGCGCCGACGCGCGCCGCGCCGCCGCGCTGGGCCTGGCCGACGCGCGCGTGCCGCCGCGCCTGCTGGAAGCCGCCGCGCGCGCCACGGTGCTGTCCGGCAAGCCGACGCGCCAGGCGCGCGGCCTGGCCGCCTGGACCAACCGCTGGCCGCTCAAGGCCATCGTCGCCAACCGCGCGCGCAAGCAGATCGCGGCCAAGGATCCCCTGGGCCACTATCCCGCCGCGCCGGCCATCGTGACGCTGTGGGAACAGCACGACGGCGACGCCCAGCGCGCGCCCTCGCTGATCGACGGCATCATCGCGTCCGACACCGCTCGCAATCTGCTGCGCGTGTTCCGCCTGCAGGAGCGGCTCAAGGCCAACGGCCGGCAGCCCGGGGCAGCCCCGGCGCGGCGCATCCATGTGGTCGGCGCCGGCGTCATGGGCGGCGACATCGCCGCCTGGTGCGCCTACAAGGGACTGACCGTCACGCTGCAGGACCAGGACATGGCCCGCATCGCGCCCGCCATCAAGCGCGCCGCGACGCTGTACGCGCGCCGCCTGAAGGACCCGCGCGCGGCCCGCGCCGCCATGGACCGCCTGATCCCCGATCCCGCCGGCACAGGCGCGACACTGGCCGACATCGTGATCGAGGCCATCAGCGAACAGCCCGAGGCCAAGCTCGCGCTGTATCGCGCGCTGGAACCGCGCATGAAGCCCGACGCGGTGCTGGCCACCAATACGTCCAGCCTGTCTCTGGAAACGCTGCGCGCGGGACTGGCGCGGCCCGAGCGTCTGGTGGGCATCCACTTCTTCAATCCCGTGGCCAAGATGCCGCTGGTGGAAGTGGTGCACGCCGACGGCACGGCGGCCGATGCGCTGGCGCGCGCCAGCGCCTTCGTCGGCCAGATCGACAAGCTCGCCCTGCCGGTCAAGAGCGCGCCCGGCTTTCTGGTCAACGCGGTACTGGCGCCCTACATGCTGCAAGCCATGCGCAGCGTGGACGCGGGCGTCGCGCCGGCCGCGATCGACGCGGCCCTGGTGGCCTTCGGCATGCCGATGGGACCGCTGGAGCTGGCCGACACCGTGGGTCTGGACATCGCCCGCGCCGCCGGCGAGGAGCTGGCCGGCGGCCAGGAGCCGCCGCGCTGCCTGGCGGACCGGCTGTCGCGCGGCCAGCTGGGCCGCAAGACCGGCCAGGGCTTCTATGCCTGGCGCGACGGCAAGCCCGTCAAGGACAAGGCGTCCGCCGCCCCCGCCGGCCTCGCGGCCGGCCTGATCCAGCCCCTGATCGACGCGACCCGGCAGCGGGTCGATCAGGGCATCGTCGCCGACGCCGACCTGGCCGACGCCGGCGTGATTTTCGGAACGGGATTCGCCCCCTTCACGGGCGGTCCCTTGCATTACCAAGGCAGGACCAAGACGTAGCGCAGTAGAGGAAATACGGCTCACGCCGATAGACCGGGCCGCCGAGCCCGGCAGTGCCATAACGACACCTATCCAACACGAGGAGGCAGTACCATGAGCAGACGTTCATTGTCCCTGAGCACCCTGTCGGTCATCGTGGCCGGCCTGGGCGCGTCCACCGTCGCCCACTCCGCCGGCTTCCAGCTCCTTGAGCAGAACGCCAGCGGCCTGGGCAACGCGTACGCGGGCTCGGCGGCAAATCCGGAAAACGCCAGCATCATCTACTACAACCCGGCCGGCATGACGTACCTGCCGGGCTTCAACTTCTCGGGCGGGGTCAACCTGATCAAGCCCTCGTTCAAGTTCTCGGACAACGGCGACAGCCGCAATCCCGGCGTGCCCGGCATACCCGGCTCCGGCCTGGGCGGCTCGCGTCCCACCGGCGGCAACGGCGGCGACGCCGGCAAGCTCGGCGTGGTGCCGAACCTCTACGCCTCGCTGCAGCTCAATGAAAAGTGGTTCATCGGCCTGGGCATCGGCGCGCCGTTCGGCCTGATGACCAAGTACGACGAAGGCTGGGCCGGCCAGTACCACTCCAACAAGTTCGACATCAAGACCATCAACGTGAACCCCTCGGTGGCCTATAAGGTCAACGACAAGTTCTCGATGGGCTTTGGCCTGAACTGGCAGCGCATCGACGCCGAGTACAAAAAGAAGACCGTGGTGCAATTGCCCGTGCCGGGCCGCCCGGTCTTCACCAATGGCGATGCCGACCTCAATTTGAAGGGCGACGCCTGGGGCTGGAACGTGGGCTTCATGCTGCAACCCACCGAGGACACCCGCATCGGCCTGTCGTACCGCTCGAAGATCCGCCAGACGGCCAAGGGCGATACCGACATCGACAACATCGGGCCGACCCGTCAGTCCGCTTCGTTCGACGCCAAGGCGACCGTGGACCTGCCCGACACGCTGATCCTGAGCGCCGCGCACCAGCTGAACGAGCGCTGGGAACTGCTGGGCGACATCTCGTGGACCGGCTGGAGCAGCATCCCCGCGCTGAAGATCCGCAACTCGGGCACCGGCGCCAAGGATGACGAGCTGCCGCTGAACTTCCGCGACACGTGGCGCCTGGCCGTCGGCGCGAACTACAAGTTCGCGCCCGACTGGAAGTGGAAGTTCGGCCTGGCCTATGACCAGTCGCCGGTCCACAAGGAACAGGACCGCCCCACCTCGCTGCCGGACAACGACCGCTACTGGTTCTCGACCGGCGTGCAGTGGCAGGCCACCAAGAACACGACGCTGGACGTGGGCTACACCTACCTGTACCTGCGCAAGACGTACATCGACACGAACTCCGGCAACGCCCTTGCCAAGGGTCGCGTGGCGGGCAGCTACGACAGCAGCGGCCACATCTTCGGCCTGCAGGTCTCGTCGCGTTTCTAGCAGGGGCTGCCCACCCTGGAGCGCCACACGCTCCCCAAGGGCGCCGCCGCGGACCGGACCGGCAAAGCCGGCTCCGCGCGGTTTGGACAGGAATAGGGGCCACCCGTTGTATGCGCGGCGGGTGGCGCCCGTTTCGTGAAGGACCGGAGCAACATGTCCCTTCCCGCACGGGGACGGCAAGCGCAACAAGGCGCACAGCCTTGGGCATTTTTTGGAGACTTCCTTGAGCAAGTTCGTCGTTAAACACGTCGCCGTGCTGGGTGCCGGCGTCATGGGCGCGCAGATCGCCGCCCACCTGGCCAACGCCGGCGTGCCCGTCACGCTGTTCGACCTCGCCGCCAAAGAAGGCGACCGCAACGGCATCGTCAAGAAGGCGCTGGCCGGCCTGAAGAAGCTCGAACCCGCGCCGCTGGCCGGCGTCGCGCGCCTGGCCCTGATCCAGCCCGCCAACTATGACGACCATATCGAACGGCTGCAGGGCTGCGACCTGATCATCGAGGCCATCGCCGAGCGCATGGACTGGAAGACCGCGCTGTACGAGCGCATCGCGCCGCACGTGGCGCCCGGCGCCATCATCGCCTCGAACACCTCCGGGCTGTCGATCGACGCGCTGGGCCACGCCCTGCCCGAGCAGCTGCGCCACCGCTTCTGCGGCATCCATTTCTTCAACCCGCCGCGCTACATGCGGCTGGTCGAGATCATCGCCACCTCGCACACCGAACCGCGCGTGCTGGACCAGCTCGAAACCTGGCTCACGTCGACGCTGGGCAAGGGCGTGATCCGCGCGCTGGACACCCCCAATTTCGTCGCCAACCGGATCGGCGTGTTCTCGATCCTGGCGGCCATGCATCACACCGCCCGCCTGGGCCTGGGCTTCGACGAAGTCGACGCGCTGACCGGCCCGAAGATCGGCCGTCCCAAGAGCGCCACCTATCGCACCGCCGACGTGGTCGGCCTGGATACGCTGGCGCATGTGATCGGCACCATGGACAAGAACCTGGCCGACGATCCCTGGCACCGCTATTTCAAGCAGCCCGAGTGGCTGGCCGCGCTGATTTCCAAGGGCGCGCTGGGCCAGAAGAGCGGCGCAGGCGTCTATCGCAAGGCCGGCCGCGAGATCCAGGTGCTGGATCTGAAAGCCCAGGACTACCGCCCCAGCGCCGGCAAGCTGGCAGACGAGGTGGGCGCGATCCTCAAGGAACGCGATCCGGCCAAGCGCTTCGCCGCGCTGCGCGCCAGCAGCCATCCGCAGGCCCAGTTCCTGTGGAGCCTGTTCCGCGACATCTTCCACTACAGCGCCGCGCAGCTGGCCAACGTGGCCGACAATGCCCGCGACCTGGACCTGGCCATGCGCTGGGGCTTCGGCTGGGCCCAGGGCCCGTTCGAGACCTGGCAGGCCGCCGGCTGGCAACAGATCGCCCAGGCCGTGGCCGAGGACATCGCCGCCGGCCGCGCCATGAGCGACAGCCCCCTGCCCGCCTGGGCGCTGGAGCCCGCCCGCCAGGGCGTGCACGCGCCCGAGGGTTCGTATTCGGCGCGCAGCGGCAAGCTGCATGCGCGCTCGTCCCTGCCGGTGTACCGCCGCCAGATCTATCCCGAGCGCGTGTTCGGCGAAGCGCCCGACAACCGTGGCGTCACCGTCTGGGAAAACGAAGGCGTGCGCCTATGGAACCTGCCCGACGTGGATCCGGGCGTGGCCATCCTGTCGGTCATCTCCAAGAACCACACGCTGGGCGCCGAGGTGCTGGAAGGCATCCTGCAGGCCGTGGCCCGCGCCGAGCGCGAGTTCGACGGCCTGGTCATCTGGCATCCGGCTCCCTTCGCCGTGGGCGCCAACCTGCAGCAGGTGGTCGAAGCCTGCGCCGCCAGCCAGTGGGACATGCTGGAAGCCACGGTCGAGAAGTTCCAGCGCGCCTCGCAGGCCTTCAAGTACGCGCAGATCCCCACCGTCGCCGCCGTGCAGGGCATGGCGCTCGGCGGCGGCTGCGAGTTCCTGATGCATGCCTCGCACCGCGTGCTGGCGCTGGAAAGCTACATCGGCCTGGTCGAGGCCGGCGTGGGCCTGATCCCGGCCGGCGGCGGCAGCAAGGAATTCGCCGGCCGCGCGGCCGCGCTGGCCGCCAAGACCGCCACGCCCGGCGAAGTCTTCCCGTTCCTGCAACCGATCTTCCAGACCATCGCCACCGCTCAGGTCGCCAAGAGCGCGCGCGAGGCCATCGAGACCGGCTTCGCCCGCGAGCAGGACATCGTGCTGTTCCATCCGGACGAGCTGCTGTTCGTGGCCATCGGCCAGGCCCGCGCCGCCGCCCAGGCCGGCTACGTGCCGCCGGCCAGGCTGCAGAACGTGCCGGTCGCCGGCCGCAATGGCATCGCCAACTTCGAGATGATGCTGGTCAACATGCGCGAAGGCGGCATGATCAGCGCGCACGACTACCGCGTGGCGCGCAGCGCCGCCGTGGCGCTGTGCGGCGGCGAGATCGAGACCGGCACGCGCGTGGACGAGGAATGGCTGCTGACCGTGGAGCGCAAGGAGTTCGTGGCGCTGCTGCGCACGCCGGAGACCCAGGCCCGCATCCGCCACACCTTGGAAACCGGCAAGCCTCTGCGGAATTGAGCCCCCCCGAGCGCCTTCGGCGCCTCCCCCAGGGGCGCCGGCTGCGGACCGGCGGAGCCGGATCCGCGCGGCCCCGATCGTGGGGCGCCGTTGTGGGTTGGGAGAGTTTGGGTCCATGGATATTTGAGGATATGAGATGAGCAAGCAAATTCAAGACGCGTATATCGTTGCCGCGACGCGGCTGCCGGTGGGCAAGCGCAATGGCGCTTATGCGACCACCCGGCCGGACGACATGCTGGCGGCGGCGCTGAATGGGGCGCTGGCGCAGGCGCCGGGGCTGGATCCCGCGCGCATCGAGGACGTGATCGCGGGCTGCGCCATGCCCGAGGCCGAACAGGGCATGAACGTCGCGCGCATCGGGCTGCTGCTGGCGGGACTGCCGCAGAGCGTGGCGGGCGTCACCGTCAACCGCTTCTGCGCCTCCGGCCTGCAGGCGGTGGCCGACGCCGCCGCCCGCATCCGCACCGGCGAGGCCGACATCATGATCGGCGCGGGCACCGAGTCCATGAGCGCCATGCCGCAGATCATGGGCAACAAGGTGTCGATGAATCCGGCCATCTTCGCGCACGAGGAAAACCTGGGCATGGCCTTTGGCATGGGCCTGACCGGCGAGAAGGTCGCCGAGCGCTGGAAGGTGTCGCGCGAAGACCAGGACGCCTTCGCGCTGGCTTCCCACCAGAAAGCCTGCGCCGCCATCGCGGCAGGCCATTTCAGGGCCGAGACCACGCCCTTCGAGGTGGTGTCGCACCTGCCCGACGCCAACGGCGCGGTGCGCGTGGCGCGCCGGCTGGTCGAGACGGACGAAGGCCCGCGCCCCGACAGCAGCGCGGAATCGCTGGCCAAGCTGCGCCCGGTGTTCGCCGCGCGCGGCAGCGTCACCGCTGGCAACAGCTCGCAGATGTCCGACGGCGCGGCCGCCGTGATCCTGGTGTCCGACCGCATCCTGCGCGAATTCAACCTGCAACCGCTGGCGCGCTTCGTCAGCTTCGCCGTGGCCGGCGTGCCGCCCGAGGTCATGGGCATCGGGCCGGTGGCCGCGATCCCGAAGGTGCTGGAGCGCGGCGGCATCACGCAGGATGCGCTGGACTGGATCGAACTGAACGAAGCCTTCGCCGCGCAATCGCTGGCGGTGATGCGCGAACTCAGGCTCGACCCCGCCAAGGTCAACCCGCTGGGCGGCGCCATCGCCCTGGGCCACCCGCTGGGCGCCACCGGCGCGATCCGCACGGCCACGCTGGTCCATGGCCTGCGCCGCACCGGCGGCAAACACGGGCTGGTGACGATGTGCATCGGCACCGGCATGGGCGCGGCTGGCCTGTTCGAGGCGCTGTAGGACGGCGGGTATCCAGTGAAGCCTTATTGGTTCAAGCGCCTGTCCCCCGAATGGCGCGCGCGGCTGATGCGGGTGGGGTTCAACCTGCATCCGGCGTTCCGCGCCACCGGCGGGCGGGTGCTGCACGTGTCTCCGGATTTTCATCACATCCGGATCAAGCTGCCGCTGTTGCGGCGCACCCGCAATATCGTTGGCTCGATGTATGGCGGCTCGCTGTTCGCGGTGACCGACGGCGCCCACCCCACGATGCTGATGTCCGCGCTAGGCTCGGATCACATCGTATGGGACAAGGCGGCGTCCATCCGCTACCGCAAGCCCGCCTACACCACCCTGTACGTGGATTTCCGCCTGCCTGCCGGGGAAATCGCGGAAATCCGCGAGATCCTGGCGCGCGAGCATGAAACCACCCGGACGTACACGGTGGAACTGCAGGACAAGGACGGCGTCGTCTACGCCGTCGTGGAACGAACGATCTATATCGCAAACAAGAAGTTCTACAAGCAGAAGACCCAAGGAGGTGACAAATGCATCGCATCCCCGGAGGGCGAACCGCCGCCCTGAGCCTGATCCTGGCCGCCGCCCTGGCGGGCGCCCCGGCCCTGGCGGCCGACGTCGAAGTCGGCGGCCTGCGCGTCCCGGACCAGTTGTCCGAGGGCGGCCGCGCGCTGGTGCTCAACGGCGCCGGCGTGCGCACCAAGTTCGTCGTGAAGGTCTACGTGGCCGCGCTATACGCGACCGCCAAGACCGGCGACGCCGCCGCGCTGGTCAATAGCGCCGAACCCCGCCGCATGCGGCTGCACATGCTGCGCGACGTCGACAGCAAGAGCCTGGACGGGGCGCTGCAGGACGGATTGCGCGACAATACGCCCAAGCAGGAGCTGGAAGCGCTGAAGGAACCGGCCCAACGCCTCTCGGCCCTGATGGCCAGCGTGGGCTCGGCCAAGGAAGGCGACGTGATCGACCTGGACTTCGACGCCAAGGGCGTATCGGTCAGCGACAACGGCAAGGCGCGCGGACGCATCGACGATCCCGCCTTCGCCCGGGCGCTGCTGCGTGTATGGCTGGGCGAAAACCCGTCGCAGTCCTCCCTGAAGAAGGCCCTGCTGGGCAACTAGGCGGAATCCCCAACGATATGGAACGAATCTGGCAAAAGAGCTACCCCCCCGGCATGCCCACGGACATCCAGCTCGACGGCGTGTCGACGATGGTGACGGTGGTGCGGGACAGCTGCCGGCAGTATGCCGGCAAGACCTCGTACATCAGCATGGGCAAGTCGATCAGCTACGCCGAACTGGACGCGCTGACGCGCGACTTCGCCGCCTGGCTGCACGCCAACGGGCTGGGCAAGGGCGACCGCATCGCCCTGATGATGCCCAACCTGCTGCAATACCCGGTCTGCCTGTTCGGCGCCTGGCGCGCCGGCTGCGTGGTGGTCAACTGCAATCCGCTCTACACCGCGCACGAGCTTGAGCATCAGCTGGCCGACTCGGGCGCGCGCGCCATCGTGGTGGCGGACAACTTCGCCGCAACCTTGCAGCAGGCGCTGCCCAAGAGCGCCATCGAGCGCGTGCTGGTCACCTCCATCGGCGAATTGCTGGGCCCGCTCAAGGGCCGGCTGGTCGACCTGGTGGTCAAGCGCGTCAAGCGCATGGTGCCGGCGTGGTCGATTCCCGGCGCGCAGCGGCTGGGCCAGGCGCTGCGCGCCGGCCGCGCCCTGCCCTTCACCGAGGTCGAGCTGAACCAGGACGACCTGGCCTGCCTGCAATACACGGGCGGCACCACCGGCGTGGCCAAGGCGGCCATGCTGTCGCACGGCAACCTGATGGCCAACGTCAGCCAGGCCCACGCCTGGGTGACGCCGCTGGTCCGGGACGGCGAAGAACTCATCGTGACGGCGCTGCCGCTATATCACATCTTCGCGCTGACGGCGAACTGCCTGACGTTCATGAAGATCGGCGCCAGCAACCTGCTCATCGTCAACCCACGCGACATACCGGGGCTGATCAAGGAAATGTCCAAGGCGCCGGTCAGCGCCTTCACCGGGGTCAACACGCTGTTCAACGCGCTGCTGAACAACCCCGATTTCGCCAAGCTGGATTTCTCGCGCCTGCGCCTGACGCTGGGCGGCGGCATGGCGGTGCAGCGTTCGGTGGCCGAGCGCTGGCGCGCCGTCACCGGCCGCTCGCTGGCCCAGGCCTACGGCCTGACCGAGACCTCGCCCGCCGTGACCATCAATCCGCTGGACGTGAAGGAATTCACCGGCTCCATCGGCCTGCCGGTGCCGTCCACCGACATCTCCATCCGCGACGACGAGGGCCGCGAACTGCCCATCGGCGAGCGCGGCGAGATCTGCGTGCGAGGCCCCCAGGTGACGCGCGGCTACTGGAAGCGCCCGGACGAGACCGCGCTGGTGCTGTACGCGGACGGCTTCCTGCGCACCGGCGATATCGGCTACGTGGACGAGGCCGGCTATGTGTTCCTGGTGGACCGCAAAAAGGACATGATCCTGGTGTCCGGCTTCAACGTCTATCCGAACGAAGTCGAGGATGCGGCCGCGCTGCACCCCGGCGTGCGCGAGGTGGCGGCGGTCGGCGTGCCGGACGAACGCTCCGGCGAGGCGGTCAAGCTCTACGTCATCCGCAAGGATCCGAACCTGGACGCCGAGACGCTGATCGCCCATTGCCGCACCCAGCTCACCGGCTACAAGGTGCCGCGCTACGTGGAGTTCCGCGACGACCTGCCGCGCACCAACGTCGGCAAGATCCTGCGGCGCGAACTCAAGCCGGAAGCCCAGGCGCAGGCCAAGGCGCCCGCCCAGGCCTGATCCCGCGTCGCGGCGGGCCGGCGGCGCCGGCCCGCTGCGTTTTGGCGCCGCCGCGACGGCGCGCCGCCTACCACTGCCCGAAATACACGCCCGCGCGCTTGTGCGCGTTGGTGGCCCGCTCCACCGCCTCGTCGCTCATCGTGGTGCGGGTGCGGCCGCGCAGCATCCACTCCAGCAGGCGGTGGCGCAAGGCCCCGCGCACCTCGGCGTGCGCGGCGCTGGTCCCCAGGTCCTGGAACTCTTCGGGATCGGCCCGCAGGTCGTACAGCTGCTCCGGCTCGTCCAGCCAGTACACATAGCGCCACCGGTCCGTGCGCAGCGACCAGGCGCGGGCATTGCGCGGCGTCTTGCCGCGCAGCAGGCGGGCCTGGCGGAAGCTGTAGTCCAGCTCCGAATACACGCAGTCGCGCCAGGGCTGGCCGTCCGGCAGGCCATGCAGCACTTCCTGCAGCTCGCATCCTTCCAGCCGGTGCGCCGGCCGGGGCGCGTCCAGCGCGCGCAGCACGGTGGGCACCAGGTCCACGCTTTCGACCATGTGGTCCAGCGCCTGGCCGCGCGTGGCGTCGGCCTCGCCGGACGGATCCATGACGATGAAGGGCACGCGCTGCACGGTGTCGTAGAACAGCTCCTTCTCGCCCAGCCAATGGTCGCCCAGGAAATCGCCGTGGTCGGCGGTGAACACGATCAGCGTGTTCTTCATCAGGCCCGCGCCTTCCATGTAGTCGAACAGGCGTCCCAGATGGTCGTCCAGCTGCCGGATCAGGCCCTGGTAGGCCGGACGCACCACGCGCACGCAATCGTCGCTGGAAAAACTGACGCTCTCCTCGTGCTGCCGATAGGCGGCCACCACCGGATGCGCACTCTCCAGCTCGGCAAGATTGCGCCGCACGGGCAGGCATTGGTCCGCGCGGTAGCGCCGATGATAGGGATCCGGCGCCATGTAGGGCCAGTGCGGTTTCACATAGCTCAGGTGCAGCACCCAGGGCTGGCCGCCGCGCCGCTTCATGAAGTCCAGCGCCTGGTCCGTCATGTAGGCGGTCTCGGAATGCGCCTCGGCCACGCGCGAGGGCAGATGCACGTTGCGCATGTTCCAGCCGCTCACCACCTGCCCGGACGCGTCCACGCCGGCAATGACGTAGTCGGTCCAGGGATCGGCGCTGTCGTAGCCGTGACGCCGCAGGAAGGCCGGATAGCCGCTCTCGGCCCCGGGCTCGTGATGGCCGTCGTAGCGGTCCAGCTCGACGAAGCCGCCCCGGCTCAACAGGATGCCCAGTTCGGACGCGCCGTCGATGGCAAGCCGCTCCATGCCCGCCTTGTCCGGGATCACGTGGGTCTTGCCGGCCAGCGCCAGATCGCGCCCTTGTCCCGCCAGGTATTCGCCCAGCGTGATCTCGTTGACCGAAAGCGGCACGCGGTTCCAGGTCGCGCCGTGGCGCGATGGATAGCGGCCGGTGTAGTAGCTCATGCGCGACGGGCCGCACACCCCGGAGTTGACGAAGGCGCGCGTGAAGCGCGCGCCGCGCGCCGCCAGCCCGTCCAGGCTGGGCGTCTCCAGGTAGGGATGGCCGTAGCAGCCCAGGTGGTCGGCCCGCAGCTGGTCGGCCATGATGAACAACACGTTCTGGACGGCGCCCATGTCTGCCCCTTTTCTTACTGCGTGACCGTGAAGCCGGACGCGCGCACCACCGGCTCCCACTGCTTGCGATAGGCGTCCAGCGCCTCGGCGCTGCGGGCGGCGTCGGCCGACACCGGTTCCAGGTAGGCGGCGCGCACGGCCTCGCGCAGGGCCGGCTCGTCCAGCACGGCTGCGATGTCGCGCCCCAGCCGTTCGGCCTTGTCCGCCGGCATGGCGGCCGGCGCAAAGAAGGCGTTCCAGCCATCGGCGGCCAGGTCCACGCCGGCCTCGCGGAAGGTCGGCACGTCGGGCAGGTCGGGATCGCGCGCCTCGCCCGAGGTCGCCAGGATGCGGATCTTGCCGGCGCGGTGCTGCGGCAGCAGCGTGTCCAGCGTGTCGATGGCCTGCGGCAGGACGCCGCCGATCAGCTCGGAGATCAGCGGCGCCGATCCCCGGTAGCCGACGATCTCGGGCTCCTGGTTGATGGCGCGGCCCAGCATCAGCGCGAAGAAATGCGGCAGGCTGCCGGTGGCGGGCACGCCCACCGAGAACAGCCGGGGATCGTCGCGCAGGACCTGGCGCAGGCCGGCCACGTCGCGCACCTTGGAATCCGCCGCCACCGCCAGCGCGAACTTGTAGCGGCTCACCAGCGACACCGGCTTGAAATCGCGCTGCGCGTCGTAGCCTGGCTTGTCGTAGACCAGCGGCGCCACCACCATGACGGCCGGATTGGCCAGCATCAGCACGTTCTGCGCCGCCCCGGCCGCATGCAGGCCCTGGGCGGCGATGCGACCGCCGGCCCCGGTCTTGTTCTCGACCACCACCGGCGCACCGATGCGCTCCTTGAGCCGGTCCGCCACCAGCCGCGCGACGCGGTCGGAACTGCCGCCGGGCGGATAACCCACCACGATGGTCAGCGCGCCGTCCAGCGGCGGCTGAGCCTGTACGGCGGGACAGGCCGCCACGCTTGCCGCCAAGACCAGGCCCGTCGCCCAGCCGCTCAATCTCTTGCGCATCGCTCTCTCCTGATTCGCCGCGGCCATGGCGCTCCCCGGCCGGTTGGCCGGATGCCGGGGCCATTCCCCGTGGTTGCTCCGGGGGCTATTCCCTATGCCCGGCGCATGCCCAAATGGGCAAAATGAATTTAGCAACGCGACGCTTTGTTGATCTAATCCAGTACTTTCCATAACGATATGCATGCGCGACGGGCAACAGCTCGGCCCGCGGGAGACGCCATGGCAACGCCCCCTGCCCCCGGCCAGGCCAGCCTGTCCGATATGCTGATGTACCGTCTCTACCAGGCCTGGTCGCAATCCAACCCGGTATTCGTGCGCCTGTGCGAAGGCCGCTACGGCATCACCCGGCGCGAGTGGCGGTTGCTGGCCTGCGCGGTGGAGGGCGGCATCATGACCTCGGCCGAGCTGGCGGCGGCGGCCAAGCTGGACCTGGCCCGCACGTCGCGCACGCTCGGCACGCTGTGCGAGAAGGGCTGGCTGCGCCGACTGCACGACAGCGCCGACCGGCGCGTGGTCCGGGTCGAGGCCACCGAGCGAGGGCAGGAACGCTACCTGGCGCTGCTGCCCGAGGTCGCGCGCCTGAACGACATGCTGGTGCAGGACCTGAGCGCGACCGAGGTCGAGCAGTTGCGCGGCTTCCTGGCGCGCATCGAGCAACGCGGCCGGCGCATGGCCGAGGACAACATCGTGTCGGACAAGGCCAGCCGGCGCGCCGGCGGCACCCGCCGGGCGAGGTAGAAGCCCACCCCGCCTCGTTCAACCGGGTCTCCACAAACATTTGCTACGCTAGGCGTCTGCCGTCCGCGCAGCCGCGCCACGGCCGTCCACGCCCGCCGCGCCCACGAAGCCGGCCGGGCGCCCCTACGGATATTCCATGCCCGGCGTCCAGCGCACATCCATCTTCCGTCGTTTCGAAGGCCTGATAGACCCCTTCAAGGACGCTCCGGACATCACCCCGCCCGGCCGCGTGCTGCGCTTCTACGCCTACTACCTGTTGCAGGTCTGGCCGATCTTCGCCGTGCTGCTGGTGGTGGGGCTGGCGGGCGCGCTGGTCGAGGTGGCGCTGTTCAGTTTCCTGGCCGACATCGTCGACCTGGCGCGTGACACGCCGCCCGCCGAGTTCTTCCAGCGCCACGCCGGCCTGCTGCTGTGGATGGCGCTGGTGGTGATGGTGCTGCGCCCGCTGGCGATCGCCGCGCACGACCTGCTGACCCACCAGACCATCGCGCCCAGCCTGACCACGCTGGTGCGCTGGCAGAACCACCGCTACGTGCTGGGCCAGGGGCTGGCGTTCTTCCACAACGACTTCGCCGGCCGCGTCGCCAACCGCGTCATGCAGGCTGGCAGCGCGCTGCGCGATTCCGCCGTGCAGTCGGTGGACGCGCTGTGGCACGTCATCCTGTACGTGGTCAGCGCGCTGTACCTGTTCGCCGAGGCAGACTGGCGGCTGGTGATCCCGCTGGTGCTGTGGATCGTCGGCTACTGCTGCATGCTGGGCTATTTCGTGCCGCGCATGCAGGCGCGCGCCGTGACCGCCTCGGAAGCGCGCTCCAAGCTCATGGGCCGCATCGTCGACGGCTATACCAACATCGGCACGCTCAAGCTCTTCGCCCATGCCCGGCAGGAAGAGAACTACGCGCGTCAGGCGCTGGCCGAACAGACGGAAAAACAGCGGCTGTCGACCCGCGTCATCACGGCGATGGACGTGTCCATCAATACGCTGAACGGCGTGCTGATCGTCGGCACCGCCGGCCTGGCGCTGTGGCTGTGGAGCCAGGACAGCATCACGCTGGGCGCGATCACGCTGGCGCTGGGCCTGGTGATCCGCATCAACAACATGTCGGCCTGGATCATGTGGGAGGTCAGCGGCATCTTCGAGAACGTCGGCATCGTGCAGGATGCCTTGAGCACCATTTCGCAGCCCAAGCAGGTGCTCGATGCGCCGGCGGCCGGCCCGCTGCGCATCGAGCGCGGCGAGGTGCGTTTCGACGACGTGTCCTTCCACTATGGCGGCGCCCGCGAGGTCATCCCGCACCTGAACCTGACGGTGCGCGCCGGCGAGAAGATCGGCCTGATCGGCCCGTCCGGGGCCGGCAAGTCCACGCTGGTCAACGTGCTGCTGCGCCTGTACGACCTGCAGGGCGGACGCATCCTGATCGACGGCCAGGACATCGCCGGCGTCACCCAGGAAAGCCTGCGCTCGCAGATCGGCGTGGTCACGCAGGACACCTCGCTGCTGCACCGATCCATCCGCGACAACCTGCTCTATGGCCGCCCCGACGCGTCCGAGGAACAGCTGCAAGACGCGGTGCGGCGCGCGCGGGCCGGCGACTTCATCGCCGGGCTGGTCGACGGCGAGGGCCGCCGCGGCCTGGACGCGCACGTCGGCGAGCGCGGCGTCAAGCTGTCCGGCGGCCAGCGTCAGCGCATCGCCATCGCCCGCGTGCTGCTCAAGGACGCCCCCATCCTGATCCTGGACGAAGCCACCTCGGCGCTGGACTCGGAAGTCGAATCCGCGATCCAGGAAAGCCTGGAAACGCTGATGCAGGGCAAGACCGTGATCGCCATCGCGCACCGGCTGTCCACCATCGCCCGCATGGACCGGCTGGTGGTGCTGGACCAGGGCCGCATCGTCGAGGCCGGCACGCATGCCGAGCTGGTGGCCCGGGGCGGGCTGTATGCACGGCTGTGGAGCCACCAGACGGGGGGGTTCGTGGGGCTGGATTGAGCGTGCGCCCGCGTCAGCAGACGCGGAGGGCTCAGACGGCCGCCACCCTTGCCGCCAGCGCCTTGCGATCCACCTTGCCCACCGCGTTCTCGGGCAGCGCGTCCACCCAGAGCACGTCGCGCGGCACATAGATGCGGCCCAGGCCCGCCAGCACGGCGGCGCGGATCGCCGCCTCGTCCGCCGGCGGCGCGCCGGCCGCGCGGGTCGCGAAGACCACCGGGACTTCGCCCAGGTCGGCATCGGGCGCGCCCACCACGCAGCAGGCCGCCACGCCGGGCAGCGCCGCCACCACGCCCTCGACCAGCGCCGGCGAGATGTTCTCGCCGCCACGGATGATCACGTCCTTGATGCGCCCGGTGATGGTCAGATAGCCGTCGGCGTCGAAGCGACCCACGTCGCCGGTGCGCAGCCGCCCGTCGGCCACGCCGATCTGGCCCTGCGCGCCCAGGTAGCCCAGCATCAGGCTGTCGCCCTCGATGCAGATCTCACCCTCGCCGCCCGCCGGCGCCGCGCTGCCGTCCGGCTGGCGCAGGACCACGCGCTGGCCGGCCAACACCGTGCCCACCGTGCCCACGCGCCGCGCGCCGGGCGGATTCATGGTCGAGGTGCAGGTCGCCTCCGACAGGCCGTAGGACACCAGCAGCGGACAGCCCAGGAAGGCCTCGATGCGCCGGTGCAGCGCCTCGGTGATCGGCGCCGAGCCGCAACGCGCGTAGCGCAGGCCCGCCAGGCTGGCGGGTTCGAATGCCAGGTCCAGCATGCGCGCGTACATGGTCGGCACGCCGGTCATGATGGTGGGGCGCCAGCGCGCCAGCAGCCCCGGCATGTCCTCGGCGCGGAAGCGCCCGGCCAGCGCCACGCAGGCCCCGGCCAGCAGCGGCGTGAAGACCTGGTTGTTCAGCGCGTTGGTGTGATGCAGCGGCATCACGTGCAGCAGCCGGTCGTCCGGCGTCAGGCCGCTATGCGCCAGCACGCCGCGCGCATTGTTCATCAACCCGCGATGGCTCAGCAGCACGCCCTTGGGATGGCCGGTGCTGCCGGAGGTGAAGAGCAGCAGCGCCGGCGCGTCCGCCGCCAGCGCCGGCGCCCAGAAAGGCTCGCCCCGCGCCAGGCACGCGGCGGGCAACAGGCGGACGGCCGGCAGCCCGGACGCGGCGGCCGTCCCCGCGTGCGCAGGGTCGTGCAGCATCCAGCCCAGGCCCACGGCGGCAACGCGGCGCGCCGTCTCCTCGTCGGCCAACCGGGGTTCCAGCGGACACGGGCAGGCGCCCGCCGCCATCGCGCCCAGGATCGCGATCAGTTGCTCCAGCGAGCGCTCCATCGCCACCGCGACGAAGTCGCCCGCTGCCACGCCCGCCGCGCGCAACGCGCCCGCGGCGCGGGCCACGCGCTCATGCAGCGCCGCGTAGTCCAACGTGGCGTCTTCGGCGACCAGGGCGGGCAGGCGCGCCCGGTCCGGCCGGGTCCAACTGCGGGCGTAGGCCGCCACCAGCGTGGCATCGGTGTCGTTCATATCAGTGTCTCCAGGCGATCGGGGCCGCATGGATCCGGCTTTGCCGGGCCATCGCGGCGCCCCCTTGAGGGGGGAGCGCGCCAGCGCTCGGGGGTGGTCCTGCTTCAGCGCAGCGTCACCGCCGCATCGCGTTCGAATTGGCCTTCGGGATCCAGTTCGCGCAAGGCGCGCGCCTCGGCCGGCGTGGGCGGCTCGGTGGGCGCCGCGCCGCTGGCGTCGAACGCGAAGCCGGTGCGCTCGCGCACCTCGGCGAGACTCGCCTCGGGATGCCAGGACTGCAGGGCCAGCCGCCCGTCGCGCTTGATGAACGCCGCGATCGGCGTGACCACCCCATGAAAACCGCCCCAGGACGTGACGAAATCCAGCCTGGGCACCAGCGTGCGCGTCGAGTGCTCGGTGCGCCAGGTGCAGGCGCGCCGCGCCGTGGGCAGCATGACCGCGCCGCCTCCGCCGCCCGGCAGGCGGACCTTGGGCGCGTGCCAGTCGCCGATGCAGGAGTTGTTGGCGCAGCCCTCGCCGTCGATCTGGGCCGCGCCCAGGAAGGTCAGGTCCATGCGGCCACGCGTGCACAGATCGTAGAAATCCTCGTTGGCAAAGATCGACGCCGTGTGTTCGGCCAGCACCGGATCGGAGCTGGACAGCGGCACGTGCGAGGGCCTGGGATCCACGCCGCCCGCCACGTTGATGTAGACGTAGTCCCAGTCATAGGCGCGCTTGGCCAGCAGGCAGGCCAGCATCGGCATGGTGGAATTGACGCCGCTGAAAGTGATCTCGTCCGGGCGGATGAAGCGCGCCAGGTTGGTCACGATGTAGGAAAACCCCGACCATTGCTCAGCCATGGCTGGCCTCCTTCGCTTCCGGCGCCGCCGCCAGGTGGGCGGCCAGTTCGCTGTTCTTGTCCATGTAGGCCTCGACGGCCGGGTAGTCGATCGCGTAGGCCGGCCAGCACGAGCCGGGCCAGGCGCTGCCCGGCGCCACCGCGTAGGCCTGCACCATGAAGTACGGCACCAACGTGGACTCGGGCTGGGCCTCGAACACCGCGCTGTCGACCCGTTTCTCGGCCACCACCAGCACGCTGCCGGCGGCGCGCGACATGATGCGGTCCCAGTGCGCGGTGCCGCTCACGCGCACATTGCCCAGCGCGTCGATCTCGGACGCCTGGATCACGGCAAAGTCCGGCCGCACCGCCGGCACCACCCAGGTCCGCTGGCCGCTGCCGTAGGGATCGTCGATGCATTTCCAGCCGTTCAGCTCGGGCAGGCCGCTGCCATGCAGGCCGCCGCAGGGCTGGAATGGCACGCCGAACGCCGCCGCCCGCAGGCCGGCCGTGAGGCTGGCGCAGGCATGCTCTTCCAGCTCGACCTCGCCACGCTCGATCGCCTTGCGATACCAGGGCGCCAGGCCGAAGTTGCCTTCCATGGCCACGATGCCCGCGCGCACGCGGCGCAGCGCGCCGGCGCGGCACAGGATGTCCACGTCGTAGCCGGGCGACTGCTTGATCAGTTCCAGGTCGCGCTTGCCCTGGCGGATCAGTTCACGCACGAAGCCGAACGGCCCGCGATGCAGGAAGCTGCCGCCCAGCGCGATGCTGGCGCCATCCGGCACCATGGCGGCCAGTTCCGCCAGCGTGCGCTGCTTGTTCTTCTGGTTGTATCCCGAACCCATCTTGTCTCCTTGCCCCGCCGCGCCGCGCGGCTAACGGGCCTGCAAATAGGCGGCCACGCGGGCCTTGAGCCCCGGCTCGGCGGCCGAGCGCGTCAGCCGCGCCAGGTCGGCGTCCGGCGCTTCGAGCGACAGCGCGGCGTACAGCTGCGCGCGGCTCGCATCGGTCAGCGCGGACGCGACGGCCAGCGCCTCGTCCGCCGCCGCCGGCCATTCGTCCCGCGCCGCCAGCCGGCTGACGAAACCGTCGCGCAAGGCCGATTCGGCGTCGAAGGTCGCGGCCTGTTCCAGGATGGTCCGCGCGCGCTCGGCGCCCACCAGCGCGGCGAAGCGCCGCGTGCCCAGCACCAGCCCGAACTTCAGCCCCGGCATGCGGAAGCTGGCGTCCGGCGTGGCCAGCCGCCACTTGCAGGCGCCGAACAGATCCACGCCGGCGCCGAAATTGCGGCCATGCGCCAGCGCCACCGTCAGGCAGGGCGTGGCCGCCACGCGCTGCAGCAGCATCTCGATGCGCACGAAGCGCAGCAGCAGGTCGCCCTCGCTGTGCGATTCCCAATCACCGAAGTCGAAGCCCGCGCTGAAATTGCGGCCCTCGCCCTGGAACACGATGGCGCGCGCCTGCTCGGCCTGCGCCTGGTCCACCGCCGCGATCAGCGCCTCGACCAGCCCGGCCGACAGTGCGTTCATCTTGTCGGGCCGTGCCAGCGTCAGCAGATGCAGCGCGCCGCGCCGCTCGACCCGCAGGCCGTCCGTTTCCGTGATGTCGCTCATGCCGGCTCCTTGCGCCGCGCGCGCAGCGCGCCTAGCACTTCCTCGTTGTGCTCGCCCAGCGCTGGCGGGCGGCGACGCAGCGCCGTGGTCTGGCCGTCGAAGCGCACCGGCAGGCCGAAGGTGCGCGTGCGCACGCCGTTGGGCAGTTCCAGCGGCTGCACCCAGCCCATGTGCTCGACCTGTGGATCGGCCAGCACTTCCGAATAGGTGTTGATCGGCGCGCAGGGGACGCCCGCCTCGCGAAAGCGCGCCAGCCAGGACGCGGCCTCGTCGCCGGCGAAGATGGCTTCCAGGATCTCGCGCAGCGCGTCCTGGTTGCGGGCGCGCAGGCTGGTGTCGGCGAAACGGGCGTCGGCCAGCAGGTCATCGCGGCCAACCACCTCGCACACGCTCTTCCACAGCGCCTGGTTGCCGGCGGCCATGCCGAAGTACCCGCCCTTGCAGCGGAACGCCTGGTAGGGCGCGTTGCGCGGATGGGCGGAGCCGAGCTTGACCGGATCGCGCCCGCTGCCGAAGAACTCGGAGGTCTGCAGCGCGGCGATGCCCAGCGTGGCGCCCAGCATGGGCACGTCGATGTGCGCGCCCTGCCCGCTGGCCTGCGCGGCGCGCAGCGCCGAGGCGATGGCGAAGGCGCCGTACAGCCCGGCCGAGAAGTCCGCCAGCGGCACGCCGCATTTGACGGGTTCGCCGCCGGCCTCGCCGGTGACGCTCATGATGCCGCTCATGGCCTGGATGGTGAGGTCGAAGCCGCCTTCCTGCGCGCGCGGGCCAGACTGTCCGTAGGCCGAGATCGAGCAATACACCAGCCGGGGATTGCGCGCCTTCAATGCCTCGTAGCCCAGGCCCAGGCGGTCCATCACGCCGGGACGGTTGTTTTCGATCAGCACATCGACGGTGAGCGCCAGCTCGCGCGCCAGCTCCAGGTCCCCGGGGTCTTTCAGATTCAAGGTCACGGAGCGCTTGTTGCGATTGAGCGAGGCGAAGTTCTCGCTGTAGCCGTCGGAGATCGGCGGCCAGCTGCGCAGCGTGTCGCCGCCGTCCGGGTTCTCGACCTTGATCACGTCGGCGCCCATGTCCGCCAGCAGCATGCCGCAGAACGGCCCCGCCGCCACATTGCAAATCTCCAGCACCGTGATGCCGGCCAGTGCCGAGCTGGGTGTCATGTCTGACCTCTCGTTATGAAAATTCAATATTTGGGATACGAAAAATAATCTATAGCGGCGAATCCGGCAATGGCACCATGAGCGTCCCGCTTGCCTGGCCGTGCCGGGCGTCCCTATGAAACCTAGAACATTCCCTAGGTCCATTGCTTAATCGTTGACCAGCATATCACCGTGTGGAATTCTAGGTAAACCATTTATTGGAATTCAAGTCCTATTTTTTAGGACATATAAGGACCCACCCCGAGCAGGCAGGTCCGCATCCCCCAAGGAGACAGTCATGAGAACACTCGCCGTATTCGCCGCTGCCGCCCTGGCGCTGGGACTGGCGGCCGGCCCCTCGCAGGCGGCCGACGCCTGGCCAGGCAAGCCCGTGCGCATGGTCGTGCCCTTCCCGCCCGGCGGCGCCACCGACGCCGCCGCGCGCATCTACGCCCAGCACCTGGGCGACTATCTGGGCCAGAGCGTGGTGGTCGAGAACAAGGCCGGCGCCGGCGGCGAGATCGGCGCGGAGTACGTGGCCAAGTCGGCTCCCGACGGCTACACGCTGCTGATGGGCGCGGTGGGCAGCCATGCGATCCACGCCGCCATGCCCGACAAGCCCGGCTACGACTTCGGCACGGCCTTCGTCGGCGTGTCGATGGCGACCAGCATGCCCATGGCGCTGGCGGTCAACAGCAAGGTGCCGGCGCGCAACGTGCAGGAGCTGATCGCGCTGGCCAAGGCCAAGCCTGGGTCCATCACCTACGGCTCGGCCGGGCCGGGCACCTCGCAGCACATGGCCGGCGAACTGTTCCAGGTGGTCACCGGCACGCGGCTGATGCACGTGCCGTACCGCGGCAGCGGGCCGGCCATCACGGACCTGCTGGGCGGCCAGATCGACATGGTCATCGAGACCCTGCCCGCGCTGCTGCCGCAGGCCGCCAGCGGCAAGATCCGGCTGCTGGCCGTGACCACGCCCACGCGCGCCGCCGCATTGCCCGAGCTGCCCACGCTGATCGAACAGGGCGTGAAGGACTACTCGGTGGCCACCACCTATGCCCTGCTGGCGCCGGCTGGCACGCCGGCCGCCATCGTGGACAAGCTCTCGGCCGGCATGCAAAAGGCCGCCGCGATGGAATCCGTGAAGCAGGCGGCGCAGAAGCTCGGCGCCGACGCCGTCGCCACGTCGCCGGCCGACACCCGCCGCATGTTGCAGCAGGAGACTGCCCGCTGGGCCGAGGTCGTGCGCCTGTCGGCGGCCAAATGACGGCCGCCCCCGACACGCATGACGCACAGGCCGTCGACCTGGCCATCATCGGCGGTGGATCGGTCGGCGTCAGCCTGCTGCTCCAGTTCCTGCTGTCGCTGCCCGCCGGCGGCGGCCGGCCGCTCAGCTTGCGGCTGTACGAACCGCAGGAGTGCCCCGGGCCGGGCGGCGCCTACCAGGACGACCTGCGCAGCAACCTGCTCAATATCCCGGCCGGCAATATGTCGGCGCTGGCCGACGAGCGCCTGGACTTCGTGGGCTGGCTGCGGCGCCAGGATCCCGCCTGGCTGGCCGGCCACGGGGTGGAAGGCGCGATCGATCCGGGCGATTTCCTGCCCCGGCCGCTGTTCGGCGCCTACATGGCCGACGCCTACGAGCGGGCGCGCGCGCTGGCGCCAAGCCGGGGCGTAACGCTGGAACACGTGCGCGCGCGCGTCGCCGGCGTCACGCCGCTGGCCAATGGACGCGTGCGGGTGTTGGCGGAATCGGGGCAGCCCTGTGTGGCGCGCCGCGTGGCGTTGTGCAACGGCAACCTGCCCTCGCGCGCCTTCCCGGCGCTGGCAGCCGCGCCCGGCTACTTCAACAGCCCCTATCCGGTCAGCGAGCTGGCGGCCGGCATCGCCGCCGACGCCACGGTCTGCGTGATCGGCACCAGCCTGAGCGCGGTCGACGCCGTGGTCGCGCTGCAGCAGGCCGGGCATCGCGGTCCGCTCATCTGCGTGTCGCGCAATGGCCGGCTGCCCTCGGTGCGCAGCCCGCATAACCGGCCGCCGCCGCGGGGCCTGACCGAACTGAGCCGCGATGGCGCGCAGGCGCTGGCGCACGCGCACGGCGGCGCGCTGACGCTGGAACGGATCGCCGCGGCGCTGGGCCGCGAGGTGCGGGCGCTGGGCGGCGCGGTCGACGCCGAGGACATCCTGGGCGTCGATGGCGACGCGCGGGCCGCGCTGGACGATGAAATCCGCCGTTCCGAACACGACGCGCGCCCATGGCAGGCGGTGGCCGCGGCGACCAACGCGGCCGTGGACCTGATCTGGCATCTGCTGCCGGACGCCGAGCGCGCGCGCTTCCAGTCGCAATGGCGCGCGCTGTGGATGGCGCGCCGCGCCAACTTTCCGATGCGCAACGCGCGCAAGCTGCAGGCGTTGTTCCGCGCCGGCCAGCTCGAGGTGCTGAGCGGCTACGTCGACAGCCGCCATGACGCCGCCGGCGGCTTCGTGACCCGCCTGCGCACGCCGGCGGGCGAGCGCGAGCTGCGCAGCCGCTATCTGATCAACGCCACCAGTTTCTCTGTGGACGCGGCCGGCGCCGCCGATCCCCTGGTGTCGGCGCTGCTGTGCGACGGCCACGGGCAGGCGCATCCGCATGGCGGGCTGGCGCTGGACTACGCCACCGGCAGCCTGCTGGACGCTGGCGGCGTCGTGCAACCCGCGATCACCGTGCTGGGCAGCCTGGCCGGCGGCACCTACTTCTGGACCACGTCCATGGACGTGAACGCCCGCCTGGCGCGGGACCAGGCGCGGCGCATCGCCGCCGCGCTGGCGGACGCGGGCGCTACTGTCCCAGGAAGCCGCCGCGATACCCCATGCCCTGGGATATCGCCTGCGCACAGGCCGCCACGTCCGGCGCCAGCTGCTTCATCCGGGCCGCGCTGAGGCGGTCCAGCGGCCCGGAGATGCCCACGGCCGCCACGGGCTGGTCCAGGCTGTTGAACAGCGCCACGGCCAGCCCGCCCACGCCTTCGCGCCATTCGCCGCGATTGATGGCGTAGCCGGCGCGCACCACCTTGCGCAGCTCGTCCTTGAGCAGCGGCATGGTGACGATGGTGGCCGGCGTGTGCCGCTGCAACTGGTCCGCATAGCGCTCGACATAGCCGTCGGACTGATAGGCCAGCAGCGCCTTGCCGGTGGCCACGGCATAGGCCGGCGCGCGTCCGCCGATCATGGAATAGGCGCGGATCGGCTGCGGACTGTCGATCTTGTCCACGTACACCACGTCAAAGCCGTCCAGCACCGACAGATGCACGGTTTCGCCGGTCTGGTCGGCCAGCGTGCGCATGTAGGGCGCGGCCAGCTTGCGCACGTCCAGCTGCGCCAGCTGCCGCGCGGCCAGCTCAAACAGCCGCACCGCGCCGCGATAGCCGCCGCCCTCGTCGTCCTTGATCACATAGCCGGCATGGATCAGCGTCTGCAGCGTGCGATGGGTATTGCTGCGGGTCAGTCCCACGCGGGCGGCCAGCGCATCGATGGTGCGCGGCGGATTGTCCACGTCGGTGACCGCCTCCAGCACCATCAGCCCCTTGAGCAGCGTCTTGTCCATATCGTCTATTTCCTAATATTTAGGACGAGACCATAGCATGAGACGTCAAGCGCGGACAGGTCCGCGCCCCCTGGGCCGGCGCCTGTCAGGCCGAGGCGGCCAGCCCGGCGCGCACCGCTTGCGAACGGTCCCAGAGATTGGGCAGGCTGGTCGAGGAATAGCCCGACACGAAAGGCTTGGCCATGCCGGTGACCGGATCATAGACATGGCGCGACACCGCGCCGATATTGCCGCCATACAGGTGCACGCTGATCGATACGCGATCGGCATGCGCGTTGGACACCTGATGGATATCGCCTTCCTCGGGCGCCAGCCGCTCCACGTCGCCCGGCAGCAGGGTCGATGCCGCGCCCGCCAACCGCAGGCCGCCGTCCGCCTCGCGCACGTAGCGCTGGTTGATCTCCGAGCCGCGCAACATGCCCACGTAGCCCCAGACCTCGTGATCGTGCACCGGCGTGCTCTGGCCCGGCCCCCAGACAAAGCTGACCATGGAGAAGCGCTCCAGCGGGTCGCAATGCAGCAGGTATTGCTGGTAATACTGCGGATGCGGCACGGTACAGGCCTCGGGCAGCCAGTCATCGTGCCGCAGCAGCTCCGTGAACGCGGACTCCAGCGCCGGGCTCTGCGCCAGGCCCGCCGGGCCGGCCAGCCGCGTGGCGGTGGCGATGAAGCAACGAAGCCGGTCCAGGCCCGTGATCGGTTCAGGCATTGCTAGTCTCCCAGGTCGGGCGCGGCGGGCGAATCCGCCCTGGCCCGGTTGATGTTCCCAAAATCCTGGTGGCAGTATCCACGATTCGGGAACCCGCAGGCGCAATGCCCATGCGCCGGTCGCGGCGATTGCAACAAGCACGGCGATTGCTCCCCCGCTTGACAGGCATGCCCGCGTACAGGCAGCGTAGTGAACCATCGATCAGGTTGAACATGCATCACGCCACCGACTTTCCCACGCGCCCCGCTTGCGCCCGTCCGCGATGACCGGCCCGCGGCACGACATTCCCGCCGCGCTGGCGCAGGCCCTGCGGCAAAGCAGGCGGCCCGTGGTCTTCACGGGCGCGGGCGTCTCCGCCGAAAGCGGCATCGCGACGTTCCGCGACGCGCTCACCGGACTATGGTCGCGCTTCGACGCGCAGGCCCTGGCCACGCCCGAGGCCTTCCGCGCCCATCCCGACCTGGTCTGGGGCTGGTATGAATGGCGACGCGAGCAGGCCCTGCGCGCCTGGCCGAACGCCGCGCACCTGGCCATCGCCAGACTGGCCGCGCATGCGCCGGCGCTCACCGTGATCACGCAGAACGTGGACGATCTGCACGAGCGCGCGGGCAGTCCGAAAGTACTGCATCTGCATGGCAGCCTGCACGCGCCGCGCTGCGCCGATTGCCGCGCGCCCTGGAGCCGCGCCGAGCCCGCGAGCGCTGACGCCGCGGCAGCCGGCACAACGGCAGCCGATATCCGGACAGCCGACGCCGCGACCGCCAGCGCGGCCGCGTCCGGCGCGCCGAACGGGGAACAGGACGAAGGCCGCCGCATCGAGCCGCCCCGCTGCGCCGCTTGCGGCGGTCCCGTGCGGCCAGGCGTCGTCTGGTTCGGAGAAAGCCTGCCCGCCGACGCCTGGCGCGCGGCCCAGCTCGCCGCCGAGCAATGCGATCTGCTGCTGAGCATCGGCACCTCGGCCCTGGTCTATCCCGCCGCGGAGCTGCCGCAACGCGCGCTGGCCGCGGGCGCCGTCGTCGCGCAGGTCAATCCGGCCGCCACGCCAATGGATGCGCGCGTGAAGTTCAATCTGCGCGGCCAGGCCGCCGACGTGCTGCCCAGGTTGCTGCAAAGCGCGGGGATCTGAACCGGCGACCGCGAACGCGGGCCACGCCGTGCGCATCATCCGCAAATGGCGCCCGCATGGCTATCAGCCACGCGCATCATGCGTGCCCTGCCGCGCCTGCGGCGATCACCACTTGCAGCCGCTGTCCGTGACCGTATCAGCCAAAAGAAAGGGCAGCGCCAGCAGGCCCTTGGATGCATGCGCATCGCGGCAAGGCGGACGCGCGGCCTTCTCCATCTCGCGCGACAGCACGGTGCGTTCGGCCGGCGCCTTGGGCGCGAGCCTGGGCACGGGTTCGCCGCGCGCGCGCCGTTCGCCGGGCGCGGCCGAGTCCGACGGCTGCCAACCGAAATCGCGTGACGCAGGCGCTGGCGCGCCGGCGGACGGCGCATCAGCCGGCTTGCCCGCGCGAGGCTCGAACTGGACGCGAGATCGCGCTGCCGCTGGCTGCGTGTCTGTCTGCATGTTTTTTTGAGTGTTCGTCTGCGTGGGCGACGGCTGCGCACGCGATGGCTCGGCGCGCTCGGGCTGTGCTCGCGGCACCTTCGCCGCCGGCGTCTCCACGGAACCCCGCGCGGGCGCCGCGACCTGCCCGCTCTCGCCGCGTGGCGACGCGCTGCGCTCGACGCGTGGAGTCGGCGGCGCAAGCAGCTCCACGAACATGGATTCGGAATCAGACGGCATGGCCGGCGGAATCGGCGACGGCGTCATGCCGCGCCAGATCAGGCTTCCGATGCCCACATGCAAGGCGCAGGCCAGCAAGGCCGCGATCCACGACGTTGCGCGCCTGCCGCGCGCATTCCCGCCATCCCAGCCCAGGCCGTTGACATGGCCGGCGGCAAGCATCGGGACCATCTGCAATACTCGACTGACAAGCCCGATTCCACGGGCGACCGGGGGATGATAGCCCTCGCGCCGGTGAAGATTTGTGAAGTTGTAGCCGAGTCCTGTGAGCGCTACGCGCGCGCCGCCACGAAACGAGGGGAAACCCCAAATTCCAGGGCGCTCGCGATGGACTTAAAGTGGCAAGACACCATCCGGCCCTGGAGAGCATCATTCCATATCGAACTGGAACGGCCGCGGCCGCGCCCCCGCCAGATCATCCTGGAGCGGGTATCGGCAGCGCTGGGGGTATCGCCCGAACAGCTCGACGACTCGTCTTTTGGCGGACACATGCATTGATGTCCGCTGGCGGGACGGTTTCGGCGCCGTAGCAGGAAATGGCCCGCGCATGAGGGGGATGGAAAAAATGCTCGGAACAGCAAGAAGATTGACCGACGTCCTGGCCACCGCGCCAGACGGCACGCTATACCGGATCGAGCGCTTCGTCTCGGACCCCGACGCCTACTCGGCCATGGGCACCTCGCGCTTCGACCCCCGGACGCATTGCGTCTGCCGCACCAGCTCCGGCGAGAAGGTCGCCTGGCTGGGCGGACAAACCTACCAGCTGCTCAAGAGCGGCACCTCGCTGACCGCCGTCGACCGACGACGCGGCTGACCCCCGGTCCTGCTAGGGCGTGAAACGCGCCACCACGAAGTTCACGAAAGTGGTGAGCTTGGGCAGCGCCTGCCTGTCCTTCGGATAGAGCAACGAGATCGGCCGCGCCGCCGGCCAATAGGGCCGCAATATCGGCGTCAGCCTGCCCGCGCGCACATCATCGGCCAGCAGCAGCTCGGGCTGCAGCACGATGCCGAATCCCGCCAGCGCCGCCTGCCGCAGCGCCTGACCATTGTTGGACACGAAACGGCCGCTGGGATAGCCCGTCTCGCCGCCATCGCCATTGCCCAGGCGCCAGCCGGTGCGACGGCTCCAGTACGAGAAATCCAGGCATTGATGCCGGACCAGATCGGCGGGCGTGGCCGGCGTGCCGTAGCGCTCCAGATACGAAGGCGCCGCGCAGACCATCATCTGATAGCGGCCCAGCCCACGCGCGATCAGCCCGGAATCCGCCGGCTCGCCGATGCGCACGGCCAGGTCGTAGCGCGAGGCGACCAGGTCTTCCACCAGATCGCTCAGCGACAGTTCCACGCTCACGTCCGGATAGGTGGACAGGTAGTCGGCGATGACCGGCGTCAGGGCGAACGAACCGAAGGACACGGTCGAGGTGATGCGCAGATTGCCGCGCGGCGCCTCGCGCATGGCCTCGGCGCCCTGCTCGGCATCGCGGATCTCGGCCAGGATGTCCTTGCAGCGCGCGAAGTAGGCCTGCCCGGCCTCGGTCAGGCTCTGGCGGCGCGTGGTGCGCACCATCAGTCGCAGCCCCAGACGCGTCTCCAGGTTCTTCAAATGCTTGGCGGCCATGGCCGGCGACATCTCATGCAGCGCGGCCGCGGCGGTCAGGCTGCCCAGCTCCACGACGGCCACGAACACTTCCATGCTGAGCAGGCGGTCCATGAATTACTGACTCCAGGTATGAAGTATTCCAACCATTCTAGGATTTTTCGAAAGGAATCGGGCGGCCAGAATGCTTGCATGCGCCGGCCTTCCGCCAGCGCCCGCAACCACACTCACGGAGATCCCATGAAAATCGTACTCATCGGCGCCAGCGGCACCGTCGGCAGCGCCATCGTCCAGGAACTGGGCCAGCGCCACGACATCATCGCGGTCGGCAGGAACAGCGGCCAGCATCAGGTCGACATTACCCGCAGCGACAGCATCCGCGCGCTGTTCGAGCGCATCGGCAAGGTCGACGCCATCGTATCGGCGGCGGGCGGCCTGCATTTCGGCCCCCTGGCGGAAATGACCGCCGAACAATTCAAGATCGGCCTGCACGACAAGCTGCTGGGCCAGGTGGACCTGGCGCTGATCGGACAGCACTACCTCAACGAAGGCGGCTCCATCACGCTGACCAGCGGCATCGTCAGCGCCGAACCGATCCGCTACGGCGCCAACGCCTCGGCCGTGAACTCGGCCATTGACGGCTTCGTGCGCGGCGCGGCGGTGGAACTGCAAGGCCGCCGCATCAACGCCGTCAGCCCCAGCGTGCTGCAAGAGTCCTGGGGCAGCTACGGCCCATACTTCCTGGGCTTCGAGGCGGTGCCTGCCCAGCGCGTGGCGCTGGCCTACAGCCGCAGCGTGGAAGGTGCGCAGACCGGACGCGTATTCCAGGTCTGGTAAGCGCCGGGGCCGGACACAACGCCGCGGCGTCAGGCCGCCAGGTCGCGGGTGTAGGTGTAGAAGACCTCGTCGCGCACCCAGCCCAGCGATTCGTACAGCGACTGCGCGGTGGCGTTGTTCCGGGCCGTGGTCAGGTCCATGCGCTTGCAGCCGCGCTCGCGCGCATGCGTCTCGGCCGCGCGCAGCAAGGCCCGGCCCGCGCCGCTCTGGCGCGCGGCCGGCGCGACGAACAGGTCGTACAGCACGTAGATGGGCGCGGCGATCACGGAGCAGAACGACGGGTACATCTGGCAGAAGCCCACCGGCGCGCCGTCCACGCTGGCCAGCAGGATCACCGATTCGCCGCGTTCCAGGCGCGCGCTGATGAAGGCCAGCGCGGCGGCGGCGTCCGCCGGCTGCTCATAGAACTGGCGATACGCATCGAACAAGGGCGCGATGCGGGCGGCGTCGGCGACGCTGGCGTGGCGGATGTCGAGCTGGCTCATGGATGTAGCGGCGATCCTGTCATGGAGGCGATGAAAAACGCCGGCGCGATGTCGAATCCCTGCGCAAGCCGGCGGCAAGACGCGCACTATAGGCAGAGCGCGTGTCAGAAGTAAATCGCCGCGACTGGGCCCTAAAGCAAAATGCCCAAAGCAAAGCGGCTTGATGCGCAATGTCATCAAGCCGCTTTCGTATTGGTGGCGCGCCCGGCAGGATTCGAACCTACGACCCCCTGGTTCGTAGCCAGGTACTCTATCCAGCTGAGCTACGGGCGCGCTAAAGAGGCGTGTTTATACCATGGATAGGCCGGGGCTCGCAAATGGACGGCATGCGGGACCGCATACGGCCCGCGCACAATCCGCGCGTCCTTGCGCCAGCGCAAATGGCGCGGCGCATGCCCGGCGTAGCCTGGGGGCAAGCAGGCCGGGATGCCATGGCGCAAGGCGCGCGTGGCCCCTGGCTCGCATGAAGCACGAGGAGACCCCATGGCAAAGAAATTTCCGCTCCATCCCAAACACCCCGAGCGCATCTGCTGGGGCTGCGACCGCTATTGCGCGGCCGACGCCATGGCCTGTGGCAACGGCTCCGACCGCAGCATGCATCCGGCCGAACTGCTGGGCGATGACTGGTACACGGTGGGCAACTGGGGATTGGAAGTGGAAGCCGACGCGGCATCGCGCGATGCGAACGGCAAGACGCTGGAGCGATAGGCTCGGGCCGGCCTTCCGGACGCGAGGCCCGCGAAAGCTGACTATCGCCGCCTGCGCGCGCTCCGGGGCCGGCAAGAGCAGCGCAAGGACAAGGACAGGAACCAAAACAAAAAGGCCTTCGATCAATGATCAAAGGCCTTCTCATCTGTCTCTTTCAAGACTTGGCGCGCCCGGCAGGATTCGAACCTACGACCCCCTGGTTCGTAGCCAGGTACTCTATCCAGCTGAGCTACGGGCGCTCCGGTAAAGAGGCAAAATTATATCAGATAATTCGCCGTACTTCTGGCAATTCGTCACGGCATTGCCATACTACGAACTGCATATTGCGCATTGCATACTACGAATTGCATGCTACTTGCGCTTGCTTCGGCATCCAGGCTCCTTTTTCAAGAGCTTGGCGCGCCCGGCAGGATTCGAACCTACGACCCCCTGGTTCGTAGCCAGGTACTCTATCCAGCTGAGCTACGGGCGCGTTTCAAAGCAAGCCTTGAATAATAGCGTTGTTTCGGAAACTGCGCAAGTCGACTGGTTCCGCCGCACAATGTCATGACGCAGGAACGGCGACCTGCACAGCCGCGCAGACAGGTTCGTACAAGCGCTCCGCGCATGCCTCGCACATGCCACGCAGATTTCGATCTACTCACTGGCGCATGTGGAATGATCCCTTGGCAACGGCATCAACCCCAGGCATGCGCGGCACACGCGAACCACAGGCCGGACAAGCAAGCGCCGCCTGAAAAAGAAAAACCCGCAACAGCTTGCACTGTTGCGGGTTTTTGTCTTCGATCCAGTCAGACTGGACCGAAGAGGCGTCTGGCGGAGACGGAGGGATTCGAACCCTCGATGCAGTTTTTAGCCACATACTCCCTTAGCAGGGGAGCCCCTTCAGCCTCTCGGGCACGTCTCCGAAGAGAACGAGATTCTAGCACGACTTTTTTGGACCTTGCCCGGAATCGGGTACGAATCACAAAAAAATTTGCGCCGGATCCTTGTTCCTCAGGCCTTGGCGGCGGGCGCCTGGTCCAGGCCGAAGGCCTTGTGCAGCGCGCGCACGCCCAGTTCCATGTACTTGTCGTCGATGATCACCGAGGTCTTGATCTCGCTGGTGCTGATCATCTGGATGTTGATGCCCTCTTGCGACAGGGTCTGGAACATCAGGCTGGCCACGCCGACGTGCGAGCGCATGCCGATGCCGACGATGGAGACCTTGGCGACCTTCTCGTCGGTGGACAGCTCGCGGGCGCCCACGGCCGGGATGACCTCGCGCTTGAGCAGGTCCACGGCGCGCGCGAACTCGTTGCGGTTCACGGTGAACGAGAAGTCGGTCGTGCCGGCCACGGACTGGTTCTGCACGATCATGTCGACGTCGATGTTGGCGGCGGCGACCGGACCCAGGATGGAGAAGGCGATGCCGGGCTTGTCCGGCACGCCCAGCAAGGTGATCTTGGCTTCGTCGCGGCTGAAGGCGATGCCGGAGACAACGGCGGCTTCCATTTTTTCGTCTTCCTCAAAAGTAATCAGCGTGCCCGAATGCATTTCTTCTTCGAGCGGGATGAGCGGGTCGGTCAGCGAGGACAGCACCCGCGTCGGCACACGGTATTTGCCGGCGAATTCTACCGAGCGGATCTGCAGGACCTTGGAGCCCAGCGAGGCCATCTCGAGCATTTCCTCGAACGACACGACCGCCATGCGGCGCGCTTCGGGCACGACGCGCGGGTCGGTCGTGTAGACGCCGTCGACGTCGGTGTAGATCAGGCATTCATCGGCCTTGATCGCCGCCGCCACGGCCACGGCCGAGGTGTCGGAACCGCCGCGGCCCAGCGTGGTGATGTGGCCGTCGGCGTCCACGCCCTGGAAGCCCGTCACGATGACCACGCGGCCGGCGTCAAGGTCGGCGCGGATGCGCGCGTCGTCGATCGAGGTGATGCGGGCCTTGGTGTAGGACGAATCGGTGCGCACGGGCACCTGCCAGCCGGCGTAGCTGCGCGCGGCCACGCCTTCGGCCTGCAGCGCGATGGCCAGCAGGCCGCTGCTGGCCTGCTCGCCGGTGGCGGCGATCATGTCGAGCTCGCGGCCGTCCGGCACGGGCGAAATCTCGCGCGCCAGACCGAGCAGGCGATTGGTCTCGCCCGCCATGGCCGACGGCACCACGACAACCTGGTGGCCTGCGGCGTGCCACTTCGCGACGCGACGCGCCACATTCCTGATGCGCTCGACCGAGCCCATCGAAGTACCGCCATATTTGTGAACGATGAGGGACATCTCGTACTCTGGCTGGGAACCCGCCCCAAGTATGTTGACGGGCAAAACCTCATATTCTAGCGCCACGGTGAAAATTTGCGCAGCCTGGGGCTTTCCCTCGGGTTTACCCGCAACACCGCCCTGCTCGCCCCGGAGACAGCGGCGTTCCAGCCAGGCCCGACCTGGATTCAGCGACGCTCCAGCCAGACCCGGCCACGGTGGCAGCGGATCGCATGGCCGGCCTGCTCGACGCGCAGCTGGCGGTCATGACCCAGGCTGTGCAGGCCGCGCAGCTGGCGCAGCAGGTCGCGCATGCGCGCTTCCGAAGGCATGCGCGCGCCATTGGCGTCCAGCCACCAGCGCAACACCTGCGCCTGCCGCGCCGGCGACAGATCGCGCCACGCGCGCAGCGAAAAGCTGGCGCCGTCCGGGCCCGGCTCCAGCGCGGCGAAATCCTCGCGCGCCACTTCGTCCAGGATCGACGCGGCCTCGGCCATGTGGCGCGCATGCCGCGCCACGATGCCGCGCCAGCCGGGCCAGCGCGCGTCCAGCGCCGGCGCCAGCAACTCGCGCAGCGCCGCGCGGGTGTAATGGGGATCGGAATTGGTCGGGTCCTGCACCGCGCGCCAGTCGGTGGCCGCCTCGAAGGCGGCGCAGGCTCGCAGGATGTCATCGCGGTCCTGGTCCAGCCAGGGCCGCAGGTAGTCCACCTCGTCACGGCGCGACAGCGGCGCCATGGCGGCCATGCCCGCCAGCCCGGTGCCGCGCAACAGGCGCAGCAGCACGGTCTCGGCCTGATCGCCCCGGTGATGCGCCAGCAGCACCAGCGGCGCGCCGTGTTCGCGGGCCAGCCCGGCCAGCGCGCGGTAGCGCGCATCGCGCGCCGCCGCCTCGATGCCCTTGCCGGCGCCTTCGGCCACGGTCACGCGCGCCTCGTGCGCCGGCAGGCCCAGCAGCCGGGCCAGCGCCCGCGTCTGTTCACTCCAGGCATCGGCGGCGTCCTGCAAGCCGTGATGCACGTGGAACAGCAGCAGGTCGATGCCCTGCTCCCGGGCGATGGCGGCCGCATGCAGCGCCAGCATGGCCGAATCGGCGCCGCCGCTGACGGCCACGGCCATGCGCGGCGGGCGCGCGGGCAGGCCGGCCAGCGCCTGTCGCAGCGCCTCGGCCAGGGCCGGGGAAAGCACATGGGAATGGCAACCAGCCGGCGCGCCCGAGGGCATGGCGTCGGGCGCGGTCGGCGTGTTCATGGCGGAACGGGGCGCGTGGACCTCGGCCGCGGCGCCGGCGACAAGGCCGGCGCCCGCGCGGATCAGGCGCGCACTTCCTGGAAGGCGCCGTAGGACAGCAGGCGCTGGATGCGCTGCTCCACGAGCTGCTCGGGCGTCATGCCCTGCAGCTGGCGCAGGGCGTCGCCCAGCGCGCGGCGCAGCAGGCGGGCCATGACGCGGGGGTCGCGGTGCGCGCCGCCCACGGGTTCGTTGACGACGCGATCGACCAGGCCCAGGTCCTTCAGGCGCGGGGCGATGATGGCCAGCGCCTCGGCGGCCTCGGGCGCCTTGTCGGCGCTGCGCCACAGGATGGACGCGCAGCCTTCGGGCGAGATCACCGCGTAGGTGGCGTATTGCAGCATCAGCACGGCGTTGCCCACGGCGATCGCCAGCGCGCCGCCGGAGCCGCCCTCGCCGATGATGGTCACGATGACCGGCACTTTCAGCTCGGCCATGGCGTACAGATTGTGGCCGATGGCCTCTGACTGGCCGCGCTCTTCGGCGCCGATGCCGGGATAGGCGCCGGGCGTGTCCACGAAGGTGAACACGGGCAGGTTGAATTTCTCGGCCAGGCGCATCAGGCGCAGCGCCTTGCGATAGCCCTCGGGCCGGGGCATGCCGAAGTTGCGCGCGGCGCGTTCCTTGGTGTCGCGGCCCTTCTGGTGGCCGATGACCATGCAGGGCATGCCGTTGAAGCGGGCCAGGCCGCCGATGATGGACTGGTCGTCGGCGTACATGCGGTCGCCGTGCAGCTCATGGAAGTCGGTGAAGATCTCGCGCACGTAGTCCAGCGTGTAGGGACGCTGGGGATGGCGCGCCACCAGCGCCGTCTGCCACGGCGTCAGCTTGGCGTAGATCTCCTTGGCCAGCGTCTGGCTCTTCTGCTGCAGACGTCCGATTTCATCGGAGATGTCCACGGCGGAATCGGCCTGCACGTAGCGCAGCTGCTCGATCTTGTTCTCAAGCTCGGCGAGCGGTTGTTCGAATTCCAGGAAAGTATTGCGCATGTAGTGTGGTTCCGTAGATGGGCGGCCTGATGAACGTCAGTATTGAACCGGATCCGGTTCCAGACTGCGCCACAGATACCAGGTCGCCACGGTACGCCAGGGCTGCCACGCCAACGAGACCTCGCGGGCCTCGAAGCGAGAGACGGGCTCGCCGCTGAAGTAGTGTAACGAGATTGCCTTCAGCAACCCAGGATCATCCAGTGGCAGGATATCGGGTCGCTGCAGATTGAAAATCAAAAACATCTCCGCCGTCCAGCGTCCGATGCCGCGGATCGCGACCAGCTCGGAAATAACGGCTTCGTCGTCCATGTCCGCCCAACGCTCGGGATGCACGCGGCGCTCGCCGAAATGGGCGGCCAGGTCCAGCACGTACTCTGCCTTGCGCTGCGACAGGCCGGCCTGCCGCAGGCCGTCGATGCCGACGCGCAGCACCGCCACCGGCGTGGGGCGCTTGCCAGCGGCTTCGATGAACTTGTCCCAGACGGCGTCGGCCGCCTTGGTCGACACCTGCTGCCCGATGATGGCGCGCGCCAGCGTCACGAACGGCGTGCCGCGCGAGGTCAGCCAGGCGTCCGGGTGCTGCGGGATGATTTTCTTCAGGATGCGGTCGCGGCGCATCAGGTGCGCGACGGCGGCTTCCCAATAGTCGGGCTTGGGAATCGGGGTATCTGCGGTGGACATGTCGGGCTTATTCCTGCCGGCTCATCAGGCCCGGCGCCACTGCGTCACGCCGCCGGGCTTGTCGTCGAGCTCGATCCCGGCATCGCGCAGCTCGGCGCGGATACGGTCGGCTTCGGCGAAGTCGCGCGCGGCCTTGGCGGCGGCGCGGGCGTCGATGCGGGCCTGGATGGCCTCGGCGTCCAGCGCCGGGCGGCCGCCCTGCTCCATGCCCACGGCCGAATAGCGGGTGGGCGACTGGAAATAGGCGGCCGGTTCCTGCTGCAGCAGGCCCAGCAGGTCGCCCAGCGCTTTCAGCTGGCCGGCGCTGCGGGCGCTCTTGGTCCGGTTGGCCTCGGAGGCCAGCTCGAACAGCGCCGCGACGGCGCCCGAGCTGTTGAAATCGTCGTCCATCGCGGCCTTGAATGCCTGGGCCTGCGGCTCGTTCCAGTCCACGCCCTGGCCGTCGGCGGGCACGTTCTGCAACGCCTGGTACAGCCGGTCCAGCGCGTTCTGCGCGTCGACCAGGTTGTCGGGCGTGTAGTTCTGCGGGCTGCGGTAGTGGTTGCGCACGATGAAGAAACGCACCATTTCGGCCTCGCGCGGATTGACGCGATAGCCGGCCTGGTCGGAGGGCGCGTCGTCCAGCGCGATGGTCTGGCGGATGGTGCGGAAATTGCCCAGCGACTTGGACATCTTGTCCGAGTCCACCATCAGCGGGCCGCAGTGCATCCAGACGTTGGCCAGCACGCCGCCGAAAGCGCCCTCGGTCTGGGCGATCTCGTTCTCGTGGTGGGGGAACTTCAGGTCGGGACCGCCGCCGTGGATATCCAGCGGCAGGCCCAGCAAGGATTTGCTCATGGCCGAGCACTCGATGTGCCAACCCGGACGCCCAAGGCCGTAGGGCGACTCCCACTTGGTGTCCTCGGGCTCCTCGGACTTGGCCGATTTCCAGAGCACGAAATCCAGCGGATCGCGCTTGGCCGAGCCGACCGCCACGCGCTCGCCGGCGCGCAGGTCGTCCAGCGACTTGCCCGACATCTTGCCGTAGCCCTCGAAGCCGCGCACGGCGTAGTTCACGTCGCCGTCATCGGCCTGGTAGGCCAGGCCCTTCTGTTCGAGCTTGCCGATGATGTCCAGCATGTCGCCGACATACTGCGTGGCGCGCGGCTCGCGGTCGGGCTTCTGCACGCCCAGCGCCCGCTCGTCGGCGTGCATGGCGTCGATGTAGAACTCGGTGACCTCGCCGATGCGGCGGCCGGTTTCCACGGCGCGGCGGATGATCTTGTCTTCGATGTCGGTGATGTTGCGCACGTAGTCGACCGCCAGGCCGCTGGCGCGCAGCCAGCGCTGCACCACGTCGAAGGACACCAGCATGCGGGCATGGCCCAGGTGGCAGAAGTCGTACACGGTCATGCCGCACACGTACATGCGCACCTGGCCGGCCTGGGCCGGTTTGAACGGTTCTTTGGTACGCGATAACGTGTTGTAGATTTGCAGCATGGCGCTATTGGGTTCGTGTGGGTTTCCGGGATGGCCGCGAGGTCTTGCGCTCCGGCGCGGCATCCCCATATGGCACGGATACGCTCGAGAATCTCGCGCCGCAAGCCGCCGGCTCCTGCCCCGGCCTGTGCTCCAGGTCGCCGGGAGGATCATCTCCAGGGGGCTGTCCGCCATATCCGCCCGGTCTTCCGGCAAGAATCGGTTCCGGGGCTAAAATGGCGACCGACAAGTATAGCAAGCGGCCCGGCCGCGCGCGTAAGCGCGGCGGGTTCGCGACTTTTAACGGATGCCCACGTGACTATCAAGCCGCGTTTCTGCGTCGCCCTGATCGCCCTGGCCCTGGCCGGCGGATCGGCCGGTCCCTCGTTCGCCCAATCCATGTCCGGCGGCGGCGCCGCCAATCCCAACGCCAGCCGCACCACCCTGGATCCCATCCCCCCCGAAGGCGGCTGGGAAGGCCTGGCCAACGTGCTCAAGGCCGTCCAACCCGGCGTCGACACCCGCCTGACGCCGACCGCGTCGCAGGTCACCGACCATATCGAGCGCCTGCTCAACCGTGGCGACAACGCCACCGCGCTGGACATGATCGAAAAGCGCCTGGCCGAGACCAAGGGCCAGCGCGGCACCGACGTACAACTGATGTTCCAGCATGCGCGCGCCCTGGCCGCCCTGCACCGCACGGCGGAGGCCATCGACGTCTACACCGAGATGACCACCAGCTACCCCGAATTGCCGGAACCCTGGAACAACCTTGCCGCTCTATATGCGGGTCGCGGTGAATTGGAAAAAGCGCAGGACGCCCTGCAAATGGCGCTGCGCGCCGATCCCGGCTACGCCGCGGCGCGCGCCAACCTGGGCGACCTGCAATTGCTGCAGGCCCTGCGCACCTACAAGCAGGCCGCCAGCGATGGCGTGCCGGGCATGCAGGACAAGGCCCGCGAAGTCGAAACCATGTTGAAGGAAAAACAAGGCAAATGATGTCGAGCTATTCTCCCCTGCGCCTGCTGCGCCTGACGGCCTGCGCATTCACGCTGGCCGCTGTCGCGCCCGCGCTCGCCAGCGCCGCGCCCGCGGCCTCCTCCACCCCCTCCACCACTGAAGGCACGAAATCCATGAGCACCAATCCCCGCGTCAAGCTGCACACCAACCAAGGCGACATCGTCATCACCCTGGACGCCGCCAAGGCGCCCAAGACGGTGGCCAATTTCCTGACCTACACCAAGGAAGGCTTCTACAACGGCACGGTGTTCCATCGCGTGATCGACGGCTTCATGGTCCAGGGCGGCGGTTTCGAGCCCGGCATGAAGCAGAAGCAGACCCACGCCCCGATCGAGAACGAGGCCAACAACGGCCTGAAGAACGACAAGTACACGCTGGCCATGGCCCGCACCAGCGACCCGCACTCGGCCACCGCCCAGTTCTTCATCAACGTGTCCAACAACGACTTCCTGAACTTCACCGCCCCCACGCCCAATGGCTGGGGCTATGCCGTGTTCGGCACCGTGACCGAAGGCACCGACGTGGTCGACAAGATCAAGGGCGTGAAGACCGGCAACAAGGGCTTCCACCAGAACGTCCCGAACGAGGACGTGATCATCGAGAAGGCCGAAGTTCTTGAATAAGATCGCCCTGACCGGCCCGGTCTGGCTGGCCTCTGATCTGCACCTGGGGCCGGCCACGCCGGCCACGTCCGAAGCCTTCCTGGCCTTTCTGCAGGCCGCGCGCGAGGAAGCGGGCGCGCTGCTGCTGCCGGGCGACATATTCGACGCCTGGATCGGCGACGACGCGATCCGCGTCGCCCCGCCCTGGCTGGCGACGGTGTTGAAGGCGCTGCGCGAGACGGCCGCCGGCATTCCGGTCTGGCTGGGGCGCGGCAACCGCGATTTCCTCATGGGCGAGGAACTGGCGGCCGCGATCGGCGCCAAGCTGCTGCCGGAACCGGCCCTGCTGGAAACGGACTACGGCACGGTGCTGCTGACCCACGGCGACGAATTCTGTACCGACGACGCCCCGTACCAGCAGTTCCGCGCCATGGTGCGCGATCCGCAGTGGCAGGCCGCCTTCCTGGCCAAGACCATTCCGGAACGCCTGGCCATGGCCCAGCAGGCGCGGGGCGAAAGCCAGGCCGCCAACCAGATGAAGTCGCAGGAAATCATGGACGTCAACGCCGGCGCCATCGAAGCCGTCTTCCGCGACACGGGCGTGAGCCTGCTGGTGCACGGCCACACGCACCGCCCGGCCCGCCACGTGCTGGAGATCGACGGCAAGAAGCGCGAGCGCTGGGTGCTGCCCGACTGGGACTGCGACCACGCCCAGCCGCCGCGCGGCGGCTGGCTGGTGATCGATCAGGATGGCCTGACGTTCTACGACCTCGATACCGAGGACTGAACGCGCAGCCGCATCCGCCCGCGCCACCTCGTGGCGCGGGCGCCCGATCTCACCATTGATAGCCGGCGCCTATCACCGCGCCGCCGTGCCCCCGGGTGCTGGTCGCGAGCGAACCCTTGTAGCTCCAGCGGCCTCTCTCGGACACCCGGGATACGCCGATCGCCATGCCCTGCTGCCCTTGCCACGTCGAACCGGCCATCGACACCATGTTCTTGCCCGGCTCCGTCGCTTGCGGCAGGCCCGCGACCGCCATCGTCGCGGCGACGCCGCCGTCCACATAGCGTTTCAGCCCCTTGATCTGCTGATCCGTATAGCGGTTCGACTGCGCCGCCGCGTTGTTCAACTGGTTCAGGTTGACGGCATCGGTGCCGTTCACGCCCGGCGCCACGTTGCTGATGCCGCGCTCATTGCCGACCGAGCCCACCGACAGCGTGTTGGGCGCGCTCGCCACTGAATTCGCCCCCACCGCGACCGAATTCGCGCCGCTTGCGTAGGCGTGATCGCCTATCGCGGTGCTGGCGTCGCCCGATGCCACCGCGCCGCTGCCCGTCGCCGTCGCGTTCCGGCCGCTTGCGGATGGCGCGGTGTAGGTCGTCGGATTGCCTGTGGCCCAGGTCCTGCCGCCGCCACCCGGCGGCAGTCCGTTGATGGTCTGGTTCAGCGTGCTGACCGCGCTCTGGAGCTGGCCCAGGTTGACCGCGTCGGTGATCTGCACGCCGGGCGCGACGTTGATGACCTGCCGCGCCCCGCCTGCCGCGCCGACCGACACCGCGCCGGCCGTCGTCGTGAAGCCGTTGCCGCTGACCGGATCCACGTAGGCGCCGGCAGCCCGGTCGGCCACCGAGCCGGCCCCCAGCGCGACCCCGCCGACCGTCGTCGCGCTCGATTGATAACCCAGCGCAACGCCGGTGCTCTGCGTGGCATGGGCCGCGTTGCCGAAGGCAATCGCGTCGTTGACCGGCGCGGCCGACGAGCCTATGGAACTGCCCGCGTCCATGCCGATCGCGATATTGTTGTTGCCCGTCGCGTACAGCCCCGCCCGGGAGCCGATGCTCACGTTGTTGCCGCCGGCCACTGCTGTACCGGAATAGGTACCGATCGAGACGTTGTTGTCTCCGCCAGAGACGGCATTGCCACTGACGTAGCCAATGGCCACGTTGGTGCTGGTCAACACGCCGTTGCCAGCCAGGGCGCCAAACGCCGCGTTGTTGAGTACCGGCGCCCCGATGCGACCAACGCCGATGCCGGCACTCGTGCCTATCGCCGTGTTGCTATCCCCGATGACGGATATCCCCGCGCTGAGTCCAAAGGCGCTGTTGTGGTTGCCCGTCACCGAGACGCCACTGGTGTTGCCCGTCGCCGTGTTGTGGTTGCCCTGCACGAGCGCCCCAGCGCCCGTGCCAACCGCCGCGTTGCCTATGCCCTGCACCGAGTTACCCGTCATCGCGCCCACCGCGACGTTGCCCGCGGAGCCAACAAGCGAGTTGATGCCGGCGGCTGTTCCGATCGACACGCTATCCTCGCCAATCGCCAGCGCCTGATAGCCGATGGCGATGGTATGGTCTCCCGATGCCTGCGCCTTGGATCCCACCGCCGTCGCCGCACGCCCGGTCGAGGTCGCGTCCGTCCCGGCGGCCAGGGAGCCGGCGCCGGTCGCGCCGTTATTCGTGCTATTCCCGCCCGGCGTACCGCCGTCGTCCACGCTGTAGTACTGCGCATGCGCGGGGCTCGCCGCGATCGCCGCCGTGATCGCCAGCGCACAGGCCGCGACCCGCATCGGGCCGGCCTTGCCGCCCGTCGCCGACGAAACCGGGACGCCAACAGCCGGCCGGCCCGCGCGGCCCTGGGCCGCTCTAGACACTGACTTCATCCTTACTCTCCAACATCGATCTGGAAGCTCTGTTGTCGCCACGCGGCAAGACCCCGAGACATCCGCAATGCCGAATCCCGCATGCCGGGCACGCGCCCCGCGACGGACGCCAGACTGGCGTCGACGCGAGCCATGCCCGCCGCCTTGATTCAAGCCGTTCACCGATGCGCATCGCAGCCTGTCCGGCAAGGCTCGCGCGGCGCTATCGCCCATCCCGTCCAGCGCATGCCAGGCGATGGAAATCTGCCTGGCACGCCATGAACGCCCGGACAATACAGCGCCGTTCGTGTTGGATTTTTTTCTCTTGACAGTTGTTGACAGCGCTGGGCAACAGTGCGTCGTCAAAAGGCATATTTCCATGCAAGCGTTGCGCGCAATGACACGGAAGTCACCTTTTCCATCGGCTTGCCGCCATGCTGGCGTACCGGATGTCCTAGGACGGAGCCCGGGATTCCAGGCTTCCGATGCATCGCGGCGCGACAACGGTCAAGCGCGGCGACGCCGAGCGCGCGCGCGTAAAAAAGCCCAAGGGCTGGACTGATATCCCACCCTTGGGCCGCAATGCGCGAACGATTCAGCGAACGATTCAGCGAGCGCGCGGCGATGTCGCGCCCGCGAGGCGCCTTGCCGGACGGGCGATCACGCCATCCAGATCCACGCCGCCACGATGGCGCCGAACACGATCCGATACCAGGCGAACACGCGGTACGTGTGGTTGGCCACGAAGCGCAGCACCGCCCGCACCACCACCATCGCGCTCAGGAAGGCAGCGACGAAGCCCACCGCGATGCCGGACAGGTCGTGCTGGGTCAGCAGCCCGAAGTTCTTGTACATGTCGTACACCGCCGCGCCCAGCATGGTGGGCATGGCCAGGAAGAACGAGAACTCGGTCGCGGTCTTGCGCTGGATGCCGGCGATCATGCCGCCAATGATGGTGGCGCCCGAGCGCGAGGTGCCCGGGATCATGGCCAGGCATTGCGCCACGCCCACGCCCAGCGCCTGCTTCCAGGTGATCTGCTCCAGGCTGCGCGCGGTGGCGCGCTCGTCCGAAGCGGTGTCGTCGGCCGCGCCCGGCACGTCGCCGGGCGTATGCCGCGTCTTGCGCTCGACCCACAGCATGATCAGGCCGCCCAGCACCAGCGTCACCACCACCACGCCCGGGTGGTAGAAGACCTGCTTGATGGACTTGATGAAGATGCCGCCGATCACCGCCGCCGGCAGGAAGGCGATCAGCAGGTTGCGCGTGAAGGCGACCTCGCTGGGCACGCCGGTGAGCGTGCCGCGGATCAGCTGCAGCAGCCGCGCGCGGAACACCCACATCACGGCCAGGATGGAGCCGAGCTGGATCACCACCTCGAACACCTTGCCCTGGCTGGATTCGAAGTTGATCCAGTCGCCGATCAGGATGAGGTGGCCGGTGCTGGACACCGGAATGAACTCGGTCAGTCCTTCGACGATGCCCAGGAAGAAGGCCTTGATCAGATACAGGGTGTTTTCAGTCACGATATGGGCGGGTCCGGGGTTAGTCGTTGGTCAGGGACGCTTCGTCGGACAGCGGCTCCTGGGGCTTTTTCTCGACCCGCACCAGGGCGATGCGGCGTCCGTCCATCTCCAGCACTTCGAAGCGGAAATGATCGTGGTGGATTTCATACTCGCAGGCGTCGCCCGGCTTGGGCAGATGGCCAAAGCGCGACAGCAGATAGCCGGCCAGCGTGGAGAAGTCCTGGGCCTCGTCGATCAGGCCCTCGGTTTCCAGCACCTGCTCGACATGGTGCAGGTCGGCCGCGCCATCTATCTTCCAGGTGCGCTCGCCGTCGGCCACGATGTCGGGCAGCTCGTCCTCGTCGGGGAATTCGCCGGCGATGGCCTCGAACACGTCGATCGGCGTCACCAGGCCCTCGATGGCGCCGAACTCGTCCGCCACCAGCACCAGCTGGCCGCGCGAGCGCTTGAGCGTGTCCATCAGGCGCAGGATGCCGATGGCCTCGTGCACGATGATGGGATCGCGCAGCCGGTTGCGGCGCACCCGGCCCTCGGTGAGCAGATCGGCGATCAGGTCCTTGGCGCGGCCGATGCCCAGCACCTCGTCCAGCGAGCCCCGGCACACCGGGAAGAAGCTGTGCGGCGCCTCGATCAGCTGGCCTCGGATGGTGTCGGCGTCATCGTCGATGTTGATCCACGACACGTCGGTGCGCGGCGTCATGATGGAACGAATGGAGCGTTCGGCCAGCGTCAGCACGCCGCTGACCATGTTGCGCTCCTCCACGCCAAAGGCCGGGATGGCCGGCGCGCTGGCGCTGGGCAGGTCGGGCTCGTCGGCGGGCGGGCGCTTGCCCAGCATGCGCAGCACGGCGGCCGCCGTGCGCTCGCGCATGGGACGGCGCGCATCCAGCTTGAGCAGATTGCGCCGCGCCAGCTGGTTCAGCGCCTCGATCGCGACCGAGAAGCCGATGGCGGCGTACAGATAGCCCTTGGGCACCTTGAAACCGAAGCTTTCCGCCAGCAGCGAGAAGCCGATCATCAGCAGGAAGCCCAGGCACAGCACGACCACGGTGGGATGCGCGTTGACGAAGCGGGTGAGCGGCTTGGACGCCAGCAGCATGATGCCGATGGCGATGATGACGGCAATCATCATGATGGCCAGGTGGTCCACCATGCCGACCGCGGTGATGACCGAGTCCAGCGAGAATACCGCGTCCAGCACCACGATCTGCGTCACGATGACCCAGAAGCTGGCGTACACGCGCGGCCCCGACGAAGAACCGTGGCCGCCGCCCTCGAGCCGCTCGTGCAGCTCCATGGTGCCCTTGAACAGCAGGAAGAAGCCGCCCGCCATCAGGATCAGGTCGCGTCCGGACGGCGCCAGGGGGCCGATGGAGAACAGCGGCGTGGTCAGCGTGACCAGCCAGGACATGACGGACAACAGGCCCAGGCGCATGACCAGCGCGAGGCTCAGCCCCAGGATGCGCGCGCGGTCGCGCTGCGAGGGGGGCAGCTTGTCCGCCAGGATGGCGATGAAAATCAGGTTATCAATGCCCAGGACGATCTCAAGAACGACCAGGGTAAGCAGGCCGACCCACGCAGCGGGGTCCAGCAGCCACTCCATCAGGAGCTCCAAAAGTTACTCAGCCGACAATCGTACCCGGAAAATCCATGACACGCCGGTCATGAACCCCCCGCCCGGCAAGGCGCCGGGCCCGCATGCCATACCTGCATGCCATACCCGGAGCCATCTTTGGACGTCAGGCCCAGTCCATCCGATTGGCGAACACCAGCAGCGCGGTCCAGGCCATCATCTGCCACGGGGACGTCCCGGCGATGCGCGCCAGCGACCGGGACAGGCGCAGGAAGAACCAGAAGGCGGCCAGCATCGCGGCCATGGCGATCTCGACCCGGTGAGTCATGGCCGAGACGGTAACGACCGACCGGGCCGCGAACACCGCGTTCAGCGCCACGATCTGGAACAGGACCAGCACCGCCCTCAACCCGGCGCCCCCGCCGGAATCCGCCGGATCCGGCGCGCCCGTCCAGATCCGCCATCCGGACCTGGCGCCCTGGAACAGCAGCGACAGCACCAGCACGCCGCCCGCCATCAGCACCAGATGCTGTCCGGTGTAGTCATACGGTCCGACGGACAGCTGGGACCGGTTCAGGAACTTGACCGGCCAGTCCAGCCCCTGGGCCAGCGGCCACAGGCGCATCAGCAGCATCAGGCCCAGGCCGAACAGGCGCGCGCGGTTGCGCTGCGCGGCGGGAAACTCATTGGCCAGGATGGCGATGAAGACCACGTTGGCGAGCCCCACCAGGACCTCGATCGCGGTCAGCCCCAGCACACCCACCCAGGCTTGCAGTCCGCCCATCCACTCCATCGGAGTCATCCACCCCATCAGCTCCTCCCGCATGCGCGTAGCGGGCCATCGTACCTAAAAAGCCCGCGCGGGCGGCGCTTTGTCGACCGCCTTTTCCCACATGCCGCTGGAGGATCCCAAAAAAATCGCGCGCAGCCTGGGGCTGCGCGCGTGGTTCACTTTGCCCGACGGCGGCCGGGCCCGGCTGGGTTGGGGCCTGTCGACAGGCCCCGCCGGATCAGATCGAGGCCGACGGATTCAGCCCGGCCAGCATCTGCGTGAAGATCTTGGGGCTGGCGGCCAGCACGTTGCCGGAATCCATCCAGCCCTGCTCGCCGTCGAAGTCGGCGACCAGGCCGCCGGCTTCCAGCACCAGCAGGCTGCCCGCGGCCAGATCCCAGGGCTTCAGGCCCACGCCGCAGAACCCGTCCAGGCGGCCGCAGGCCACGTAGGCCAGATCCAGCACCGTGGCGCCCAGGCGGCGCACGCCGGCGCTGTTCTCGGCCATCTTGCGGAAACGCGCCGAGCCCTGCTCCATGTCGCCCGAGTTGGGCCAGTGAGCGCCCAGCAGCGCGTCGTGGTAGCGGATGCGGCCCGAGACGCGCACGCGGCGGTCGTTCAGGAAGGTGCCGCCGCCACGGCTGGCGGTGAACAGTTCGTTGCGCGACGGATCGTAGATGCACGCCTGCGTGACCTGGCCGCGCTGCGTCAGCGCGATCGACACCGCGTAGTTCGGCAGGCCGTGGATGAAGTTGGTGGTGCCGTCCAGCGGATCGATGATCCACTGGAACTCGGCCTGATCCGGACCCTGCAGGCCGAATTCCTCGCCCAGGACCGCGTGGTCCGGGTAGGCGGCGCGCAACGTCTCGACGATGGACTCCTCGGCGGCGCGGTCGACTTCCGTGACATAATCGCGCGGCCCCTTGCGAGCCACGTTCAGGCGTTCCAAATCCAGGCTGGCACGGTTGATGATGGTGCCGGCACGCCGGGCCGCCTTGATGGCGATGTTGAGCATCGGGTGCATAAAATTCCGTACGAATGCGGTGAGATAGGCCGTCAGCCGCCTCCCCGCCGCGCCGCTCCCACACTGGGGTAACGGCCCGAAAACATCAGGAAAGCGCCAAGCCAAACGCGCCATTTTAAATGACTCAAGAAAATTTCATCGGCGAACCGTCCCGGGACGGTAAATCGCCCTCTTCCGAAGGGGTCTCCGCGCCCTCCGAAACCGGCTCGCCGGCGGCGTTTTCCCGCGTCCGTTTCATCATGGTGAACCCCAGCCACCCCGGCAACGTCGGCTCGGCCGCCCGGGCGATCAAGACCATGGGGTTCTCGGAACTGGTGCTGGTGGCCCCCCATATCGAGGACGTGACCCGGCACCCGGAGGCCGTGGCCCTGTCCAGCGGCGCCGCCGACGTGCTGGAGAACGCCCGCGTCTACGCCACGCTGGAAGAGGCGCTGGCCCCGGTGACGCTGGCCTTCGCGCTGACGGCGCGGGTGCGCGACCTGGGCCCCCCGCCATGCGACATCCGCCAGGCGGCCGAGCTGGCCTGCGCGCACCTGGGACAGGCCGCCGAAGGCGTGGCGGCCATCGTGCTGGGCACCGAGAAATCCGGGCTCACCAACGCCCAGATCGCGCTGTGCCACCGCATCTGCCACATCCCGGCCAATCCCGAGTACAGCTCGCTGAACGTGGCTCAGGCGCTGCAGCTGGCCGCCTGGGAACTGCGCTACGCGCTGCTGATCGACCAGGGCGCGGCCCTGCTGCCCGTCTCGACCGCGCAGGAACCCTCGCGCGGCGCGGAACCGGCCTCCAGCGAAGCGGTGCAGGCCTTCCTGGCTCATTGGGAATCGGCGCTGGTCGAGGTACGTTTCCTGGACCCCGCCCACCCCAAGAAGCTGATGCCGCGCATGCGGCACCTGTTTTCCCGGGCCGGCCTCACGCGCGACGAGGTCGACATGATGCGCGGCGTCTGCACCGCCATGCTGACGGACTACCGGAACAGCAGGAAAAAATAGGCAAAAAAAGGACGGAAATTCCGTCCCCTGTCCGTCCAGGCCCCGCCATCCGGCGACGGGCCCGGGCGATTCGCCGGGGCCGGCCAAGCCGGCCCGCGGCGCTCAGTCCACCTTGGCGCCCGAGGCCTTGACCACCGGGGCCCAGCCTTCCACTTCGGACTTGATGAACTGGCCGAACTCGGCCGGCGTGGTCTTCACGCCCACGGCGCCCAGCTGCTCGAAGCTGCGCTGCACCTCGGGCTTGTCCAGTGCCTTCACCATGGCGGCGTTGAGCTTGTTGATGACCTCCGGCGGCGTGCCGGCCGGGGCGATCAGGCCGAACCAGGACGACACGTCGAAATTGGCGAAGCCGGCTTCCTTCATGGTCGGCACGTCCGGCGCGCTCTTGGAGCGCTCGGTGGTGGTCACCGCCAGCGCGCGCAGCTTGCCCGACTGCACGTGCGGCCAGGCCGAGGGCATGTTGTCGAACATGAACTGCACCTGGCCGCCGATCAGGTCGGTGATGGCCGGCGCGCTGCCCTTGTAGGGCACGTGCAGCACATCGATGCCGGTCTGCATCTTGAACAGCTCGCCCGCCATGTGGATCGAAGTGCCGCTGCCCGACGAGGCGAAGGCCAGCTTGCCGGGATTCTTCTTGGCGTAGTCGACCAGTTCCTGCGCGGTCTTTACCGGCACCTGCGGATTGACCACCAAGATGTTGGGCACCTTGGCGCCCAGCGCCACCGGCGCGAAATCGCGGGTCAGGTCGAAGTTGACGTTCTTGTACAGCGTCTGGTTGATCGCGCTGGTCACGGCCACGAACAGCAGCGTGTAGCCGTCCGGCGCCGCGCGTTGCACCTGATCGGTGGCGATGTTGCTGCCCGCGCCCGGCTTGTTCTCGACCACGAAGGACTGGCCCAGGCTCTCGGTCAGTTCCTTGGCCATGATGCGGGCGATCACGTCGGTGGTGCCGCCGGCGGAAAAGCCGACCACGATGCGGACAGGCTTGTCCGGATAGGCCGCCAGGGCGGCGCCGCTGGCGAACACGCCCGCGGCGGCGGTCAGGAGGGTGGCGGCAAGGCGCCGCAGACCGGGCTTGTGACCTGGAATCATGATGTCTCCGTGCAGGTACTGTCCATCAAGTGGACGATTTGAATTCTTGAATAGGGAATTCTCGGCTATACACGGCCGGCCCATCAAGGTAGAGTCCACGCAACGGACAATGGTTTTCCCTTGCCCGGTGTTTGCCAGTTGGTGATAACCCCCAAAGTTTTCAGAGAGTTGCATGCAAGACAGCGATGCCGCGGCCGCAGGCCCACGCACATTGCGGCGCGGATTGGCCGTCCTGGCCGCCCTGCGGGACCAGGGCCCTGACGGCCTGAGCGTGACCGATATCGCCCGCCTGACGGGCATCCAGCGCCCCACCATCTACCGCCTGCTGGCGGCCCTGCTAGACGCCGGCCTGGTGCTGCCCGTGACGGGCACCAAGAAGTACCGCGCCCAGCTCGCGGTGGACCCCGATACCCGCTCCCGCGATCCGCGCGTGCGCCAGCTGCTGCCGGTGCTGCGACGGCTGGCCGACCGCACCGGCGACGCGGTGTTCCTGGTGGTGCGCGACGAGGACGATTCCATCAGCCTGCATCGCGAGATCGGCAGCTACCCCGTGCAGATCCTCGCCACCTACGCCGGCAAGCGCCAGCCGCTGGGCGTGGGATCGGGCGGCATGGCGCTCCTGGCCGCCCTGCCCGACGAGGTCGCGCGCGGCATCGTCGAGCGCAATTCCGGCCGGCTCGACGAGTACGGCGGCATGACGCCGCAGGAAATGTACCGATTGATCGAGAACACCCGCGCGCGCGGCTATTCGGTGGTGGGCAACCACGCCGTGCGCGGCGCGCTGGGCGTGGGCTGCGCGCTGCTGGACGCGCATGGCGCGCCGCTGCTGGCCGTCAGCGTCACCGCGATCATCGACCGCATGCCGGCGCAGCGCCAGCGCGAGATCGCCGGCTGGATCAAGACCGAGCTGGCAAGGCTGGCGGCGCAGGCCTAGCCGGCGCGGCCCGTTCGATGGCGCCACGGCGCCCTCGAACGCGGTCCGTCGAACACTCGGCCTGGAACCCGATCTTGCCCCGGCAAGCGCGCTAGAACAGCTCATCCAGCATCTCGAAGAATTCCCGCTTGGCCGGCTCGTCCGGCTCGCCCAACGCATCCAGAAAGGCGGCGGCCTCGGGCAGCGATACTTCCTCGCGCAGGTTGCGATGGATGAAGGCCACGTCCATCCAGCGATCCGCCAGTCCGGCCCGGCCCATGTCGATGAAATGCAGCTGTTCGCGCGCGTCCACGAACACATTGCTGTCGCCCAGGTCGCCGTGCGAGAACACCGGGTCCTCGCTCGGCAGCGTCGCCCGCAGCCGCTCCAGCAGGTCCTCGGGCGTGGACAGGTCCGGCCAGGGTTCCAGGTCGTAGTTCCTGTCGCACAGGTCATTGGCCAGCAGGTATTCCAGCTCGCGCAGGCGAAAGGCCGCGCCCGCCTGGAACGGACAATCCGCCGCCGGCACCGCGCGCAGCTGGCGCAGCGCCTCGGCGAACAGTCCGCGCACCGGCCGCCCGGCGTCCACGCGCGCGGTCAGCGGTTCGCCGGGCACGGCGCGGGTGATCATGTAGGCGCCGCCGCCGTTGGCGCCGGCCTGCACCACTTCGGGCACATTGAGCCGGCCCGACAGCCATTGCAGCACCTGCGCCTCGCGCACCACGCTATAGGTCGTGGGCGCCAGGACGGCGCATGAGATTTTGAGGAAGTACCGGTCGTTGCCGCGCGTGAAGCGGTAGACGTCACAAGGCGATTCGCCGACCTCGTCGGGCGACAGCCGGGCGTCGCCGATGAAGCGCGTGGCCGCCAGCGGCAGGGTGAAGGACATGCTCGAGCACATGCGAACCTCCCGGCCGCTGCCGGTTTTGCTGCGTATTGCGGAGAATCAGGCGGCGCCGGACTTGGCGGACTGCGCCGGGTTCTGGATTTCGCGCACGGGAATCGGCGCCTGGAAGCCGGCGGCCTCCAGCTTGCTCCGGATCTGCTGGTACAGGCCCCAGCGCAGATCCCAGTACTTCGAAGCCTCGGCCCAGGCGCGCACGTTGACGATAACGCCGTTCTCACGATACTCGCTGACCTTCACCAGCGGCTCGGGATCCTTGAGCGCGAACTCGTTGGCCGCCACGATTTCCTTGAGCTTGGCCAGCGCCAGTTCCAGGTCGTCGCCATAGCGCACCGGCACCGGGATATCCAGGCGGCGGGTCTTGTTGCGGCTGTAGTTGGTGATGGTGGCGTTCCAGACCACGCTGTTGGGCAGCGTGATGTGGATGCCGTCGACCTGCACCAGGCGCGTCAGGAACAGGCCGACTTCCTCGACCGTGCCCTCGGCGCCGGTGCTCAGGCCGACGAACTCGCCGGTGCGCACCGGACGCAGGATCAGCAGCATGATGCCCGCCGCGATGTTCTGCAGCGTGCCCTGCAAGGCCAGGCCCACGGCCAGGCCGGCGGCGCCGAGCACGGCGATCAGGCTGGCCGTCTGCACCCCGAAGCGCGCCAGCACGGCGATCAGCGTGAAGATGCGCACCGTCCAGACCACGGTGCTGTAGAACATGGGAACGATCGTCGGATCGATCTTGCTGGAACGGGTCGCCATGCGCCGGACCCAGCGGCCCAGCAAGGCCGATACCCACCAGCCGACGACGAGGATGACCAGGGCGATGAGCAGATTCGTGCCCAGGTCCATGAGCTTGGGCGCCCATGCATTGACGGATTTCAAGGCTTCTTCCACGGTATCTCCTGCAAAGTGTGTAACGGCCGCCAAGCCGGGCGAGCGGCGCGGCGGCGAAAAATGCGACCGAAAACTTTATCAGAAGACCATGGCGCCCAAGGCGCGGGCGCGGGCTTCCTGTGTCAAGCTTTGTAAGGATACCGGGGAGCCGCCACGTCCGGCACGCGCCGGAAATGATTGTCCCAGGACAGGTCCGACGAAGCCGGCAACACCGGCCGCTCCTGCCCGCCCGCATCCGCGCGCAGCATGGCGCCCAGGCCGCTGCTGACCAGGAAGCCGCCGGCGCTGGCCGGCGCCACGCCGCAGCCGTCCGCCACGGCGGTCGCGCCCAGGCTGCGTCCGCTGGCCGCGTCCCAGTACATGACCTGCCCGCCCACGGGGCTGGACGTGGCCACCACCGCGCCGGCCGCGTCCACCGCGACCGAGCCGATGTAGTTGCGCATCTGGCGCAAGGCATCCCCGGGGCCGGGGAACAGTTCCGGCGCCTGGCCGCGCCGATGGCGGCCGACCAGCGCGGGCCGGTCGCCCGCCGGACCCATGTACTGGCAGCCGAACCACACCGCGCCGTCGGCCGCGACAGCCAAGTGCCGGATCGACAGCCGGTGCAGCGCGGGATCCAGCTCCACCCGCTCCAGCAGCTTGCCGCTGGCCGCGTCCAGATAGGCCAGGGACGGGCGCATGGTGTCCAGGTTCAGCTCCAGCTTGCCGTAGTCCGGATGTGTCAGGATGCCGCCATTGGCCACGCACAGCGTCTTGCCGTCGGGCAGCAGCAGCACCTCGTGCGGCCCGATGCCGCCGCAATCGAATTCGCCGACGCGCCGGTAGGCGCCGCCGGCCGAGGCATCGTAGATGCCGAGCACGCCGCGTCCGCCGTCGAAATCATTTTCAGTGGCTGCCAGCAGCCGGCCGTCGTCGAAGAACGCGCCATGGCCGAAGAAATGCCGGTCCTGCGGCAGGTCCAGTTCAACGGGGCCGGCCGCGCCATCCAGGCCGAAGCCCAGCGCGAAGAAGCCCGGCTGGCGGCCGAAGACCACGGCGCGCCCGCCGGCCGCGTCAATGGCGAAGCTGTGGCCGCGCGCCGGCATCGGCACGACGCGCAGGTCGCGGCCCGATTCGTCCAGCAGCGCGGTCTCGTCGCGGCCGCCGCGCTTGCGCGCGCTCAGGTAGCGGGCCCCGCCGGTCCGCGCGGCCTCGGCGGCCCTTTCTGCTTCGGCGGCCAGGGCCGCGACAGGTATATGGCCCAGCCCCAGCGCGGTCCCCAGCGCCAGGAAGCGGCGACGGTCAATCGCCATCGAGCGCGTTGAAGCCGATGGTCACGCCCAGCGCGGGCGCCAGGTCCTGGTCGACCACCGCCTTGGCGTTCTTCAAGGTCAACCCGGCCAGCGTCCATCGGCGGCGCGTCTCGCCGTCGCTGGCCACGTCCTGGTAGGGCGCCGCCGCGTCGCGCAGGGTCTGCGCGGCGCGCGACAATTCGCCGCGCACGGCCTCGTCGATCCAGCTCCCGCCCTGCGGCAGCGGATAGGCGCCTGCGCGGTGGAAGGCCAGCATGGCGTCCAGGCTGGACGCCAGCGTGCGGGAGGACAGATTGCTGCGCCAATAGGCGGCGCGCTTGGGCCGGGCGGCCTCGGGCGCGTCGCCCAGCACGGGCAGGATCTTCACGTCGCGCGCGAACTGCAGGCCGGTGGACAGCGCCTTGACGGCCTCGGCCGCCACTTCCTGCGAATTGCGGTACAGGTCATTGGCGGGCCTGGGCGCGGCGAACTGGCGGCCGAAATCGCCTTCGGCGCTCCAGGCCTGCGCCAATTCGCGCGAGATGCCGGACACGTTGGCGGACACCGCCCGGGCATAGCCGCAGGCATAGGCGAAGTCCGCGCCGTCGGCGCGCTTGAGCAGCGCCGGCTCGCCGTACAGCACGTATTCCAGCGCCGGCAGGCCCTGCAGCGCCACGCTGCGCCCGGCCATAGCGCCGGGCTTGATCAGCTCGGGATCCTGCGCGGCGATGGCGGCCTGCACCTGCCTGGGCATGACGCCGCGCGTATCGGGCCAGAAGGCCAGCCGCTCATAGCGGTTGGCCTGGACCAGCGGACCGAAGCGCAGGAACTCGATGCCGGACCAGGCCAGGGCCAGCCCGGTGTGCGCGTCGTTCACGCGCATGGCGCCGGCGGCGTCGGGCCGCGCGCACCAGGCGCCCAGCGCGGCGTCCATCTGTTCGGAGGCCTGCGCCATCCTGGCCATCGCGGGTCGGGCGTAGTCGCGCGCCAGGCGCTCGCCCAGGTCGGCGGGCAGCCCGGCCGCGATCGCGACCGGCGCCAGCGAGCAGAGCGTGGCGGCGCACAGGGCTCGCGCGAAGGATCGGGGCAATGCCCGAGGCAGCGTTCGGAACCTCGCCCCTGTCAACGACGCAAGCAGGGGCCGGGACGGCACGGAGCCGGCGCGGCGGCCGGCGGTGAATGGCGGCATCACAGGGACTCCAGAAAACGGATCAGGTCGGCGCGCTCTTCGGGCGTCATCGCCACGACGCGGTCGCGCGCCGGCTTGGCCGCGCCGCCGTGCCACAACACGGCTTCCAGCAGCGTGCGCGCACGGCCATCGTGCAGCCAGGTCGCGCCGGGATTGACGGTCTTGGTCAGGCCGATGCCCCACAGCGGCGGCGTGCGCCATTCGCGGCCGTTGGCCAGGCCGTCGCTGACGCCGTCGGCCAGGTCATCGCCCATGTCGTGCACCAGCATGTCGGTGTACGGCCAGATCAGCTGGAAGCGGTGCTCGGCCTGCCTGGCATTGCGGCTGGTGACGTACTTGGGCACGTGGCAGGCCACGCAATTGGCCTCGTAGAACAGCTTCTTGCCCGCCAGCACGCGCGCGTCGCCGGCGTCGCGCCGCTGCGGCACGGCCAGGTTGGTGGAGTAGACGGTGACGAAGTCCATCAGCTTGGCCGGCACCTCTTCGGGACCGAAGCGCGGCTGCGCGCCGTGCGGCATGTCCAGGCAGCGCTGCTGGCCGCGCGTGCAGTCGCCCCAATGGCTGGGGAACATCGGCGTGGACAGGCCCATGTCGTTGGAGAAGGCGGCGGCGCTCTGCTGTTCAACCGTGGGCTGGCCGGCCTTCAGGTTGAAGCGGCCCAGCACGGTCTTGCCGCTGCGCGCGTCGGTCACCCAGTTGGCCTTGCCGACGATGCCGTCGCGCTTGTCGGCGCCTACATTGGCCAGGATGTCGGCCTCGTGGATGGATTCGAGCAGGCCCAGCCCGATCATGGGCGGCGCCAGGCGCGGCGAGATCTGCGTGTCGGCGCGCATCGGGCCGTAGCCCAGGTTCTCGATGCGATAGGCAGGCTTCATCAGCGTGGCGGTCTCGCCGCCATTGAGCGGCACGACCATCGGCGTGTAATCGATCTCCATGCGCCCTTCGGCCGGCAGGCCGGCCACGGCGAAGTTCTGCAGCTGCACGCCGTAGACGGGTTCGGGCAAGGAGGCGATTTCATCCGGCCCCAACCTCGGATGGCCACGGTCCGGCCCTTCCGGAATGGCCAGGCGCAGCAGCAACGCCACGGCGTCGGGCCGTTCCAGCGGATCGAAGCCCGGCACCGAGCCGCGCCCGTCCTTGGTGTGACAGGCCTGGCAGGAGCGCGCGTTGAACAGCGGCCCCAGGCCGTCGGAGGCCTGGGTGGACGACGGCGCCGACACCCAGTCCTTGCGAAACAGGCCATTGCCGACCTGGAACTCCTGGCGGCGCTCGAAATCCATGTTGGCCGAGGGCTGCGAGAAAATGTCGGCGTTGATCATCTTGCCGGTGGTGGCCGCGCCGGCCTGCATGGTCTCGAAGGTCTCGGCCTTGGAGAAATCGCGGGCGGGCGCGGTGATGGCGGTGACGCGCTTCAGATCCCCGGGCGTGAGGTCATCGCGCACCGGCGGTTGCGCGGCGGCGCCGGCATGGACCGACGCCGCCAGTATGGCTGCCAGGACGCGCTTCACTTGAATACGGCGTCGGGCTTGTCCAGGCTGTCGGAGCCTTCGATGGCGATCTTGCCCAGGTCCAGCAGCGCGATCACGCGTTCCAGGCTGCGGGTCTGGTCGATCAGGCGGTCGATGGCGGCCTGCACCACCGCGTTGCCTTCCTTGTTGCCGTCCGCGATCATCTGGTCGTAGGTCTCGACCGTCTCGGCGCGCGTCTTCATGGCCTGCATGGCGGCCACGGTGGCATCGAGCTTGGCGCGCACCTCGGCGTCGAGCTTGGGGTCCCTGGCCTTGACCAGTTCCGACAGGCTGGCGCCGGACACCGTCTTGCCGTCGATGCGCTTGTACTCGCCCAGGTAGACGTTGCGGATGCCGATCTGGTTGTAGAAGTGCGAGTTGTGGGTGTTGTCCGAGAAGCAGTCATGCTCTTCCTCGGGATCATGCAGCATCAGGCCAAGCTTCATGCGCTCGCCGGCCAGTTCGCCGTAGGACAGGCTGCCCAGGCCCGTCAGCATGGCCACCAGGCCCGCCTTGGGATCTTCCTCGACGGCCTTGCGCGCGGCGCCGCCCTGCTTCCAGTGGCCCGCCATTTCTTCCAGGTCGGTCACCAGCAGCTCGGTCACGGCCTTCAGGAAGTCCACGCGGCGCTCGCAGTGGCCGCCGGTGCATTGCTTGATGTCGAAGTCGGTGTGCGGACGGTTGCCCGAGTGGCGTTCCTGCGGCGTGCCCTGGCGGCCGGCCGGCGCCGGACCGGTGCCGTTCAGGTCCTGGCCCCACAGCAGGAATTCGATCGCGTGGTAGCCGGTGGCCACGTTGGCCTCGTTGCCGTCGGCTTCGTGCAGTACCTCGGACAGCAGCTTGGGCGTGATCTTGCTGGCGTCGACGGTCTTGCCGCCGACCGAGATCTTGGAATTGGCGATGACGTTGACGGCGTAATAGGCGTTGTCGTCCTTCTCGGTGCCGTAGGACGCGTCGACGTAATCGATCAGGCCTTCGTCCAGCGGCCAGGCGTTGACCCGGCCTTCCCAGTCATCGACGATGGCATTGCCGAAGCGGTAGGCCTCGGTCTGCTGGTACGGCACGCGCGCCTCCAGCCAGGCCTGGCGCGCCGCCTTCAGCGTGTCCGGGCTGGGCTGGGCGACCAGCGCATCCACCGCCTTGCGCAAGTTCCTGGCCGAGGCCAGCGCGTCCTCGTAGCCGGCCTGGGCCAGATCCGAGTAATTGGCGACCACGGCCTTGGGTTGCACCGCGGCCAGTGCCGTGCCGCCGTATACGGCGGCGGCCAGCGCCACCCCCAAAAGCAACTTGCGCATACGAATTCTCCCGTGACTCCGGCGGCCCGCCCCCACGGCGAGCCAGCCTGGACTGTATTTTGCGGATGAGAGTGTAAACAATTTTCGTTTGTCGTTCAGCATAGGGTCAGCTAGCTGACATTTATCCGAACAGATGCTGTGCGTTTCCCGTTGGCGACGGGGTACGCTCTGAAAAGGTGTGCGCCGCACTCGGGGTTGCCCGGCGGCGGGGACCTTCAACGCAAAAGAAGAACGCCGTGCCTATCCGCAATGATCCGTCCAGGCCACACGAGGCCAGGCTCATCAACGAGCCCATCACCACGCCACGGAATATCGTCGAGTTGCTGGCCCAATGGCGCCAGGACGAACCGCTGGGACCGGAAGATCAATTCCCCGAGACGGCCGACCTGCCGTTGCAGCCGGAGTTCGCCCCTTTCAGCTCCAACTGGTGCATGGCGCACCGCCTCGGTTCGCGCTCGGCACCGATGTAACGCATGTCGGACGCGAACCGCCGCAGCAAGCTGACTCCATCACGCCGGCCGCAGCCAGCGTCGCAACAGCCGCGTGGCCAGCGGAATGCAGGCGTACACCATCACCGGCGTCAGCGCGACGCTGGTCAGCAGCGCGCGCCAGAACGTCGGCAAGGCCGCCAGCCGTTCGCCCAGCAGCGCCGAGAACATCAGCAGCAGCGGGAAGTAGGCCAGCCAGATGCTGACCGCCTGCTTCCAACGCGGCGGCGCGCTTGGCCCCTGGCCGAACCAGCCGTCCATGCCGCGGGCGCGGCGCACCTCGCTGCCGCGCACCAGCGCCGCGCCGCGCTCCAGCCACATGCGGCGCGGCAGCGAGCGTTCCCAGCGATCCAGGCTGGCCTCGTCGTCGAAGCGCAGCACGATCTGGTACTGGTCGCCGCCCGCCGGCGGCTGCAGCACGCCGGAACCCAGGAAACCGGGAAAGCCCGCCGCCAGGATCTCGCCCTGCCGCATCCAGGCCAGGAAATCGCCGTAGCGTTCGGGCTGGATGTGACGGGTGACGAGCAGAGTGACGGGGGCAGACAAGGCGGAACGCGGCATGAGGGACTCCTGAGCGGCTCGCGACAACTGGCAAGCCTGGCACCGGAACATCAAGCAAGCGGCGTGCCAGCCGGGTTGCGCAGCGGACGTAGCGGCCCGCATTGAGCCTGCGGGATTGCGCGTCTACACTGTCCCGACCCCCTCCCCCACTTGGAGCACGCGTCCCATGAGCACCTACAAGATCGCCGTTTTCGTCGGCAGCCTGCGCGCCGCCTCGATCAATCTGCGCCTGGCCCGCGCGCTGGAAAAACTGGTTCCGCCGGATTTCAAATTCGACTACGTGAATCTGGACGTGCCGCTCTTCAACCAGGACAACGAGAACAACCTGCCCCCGGGCGTGGCCAAGCTCAAGCAGCAGATCACCGAATCCCAGGGCGTGCTGTTCGTCTCGCCCGAGCACAATCGCTCGGTGCCCGCCGCCATCAAGAACGCCATCGACTGGGGCTCGCGTCCGTGGGGTCACAACTCCTGGGCCGGCAAGGCCGCCGGGGTGCTCGGCACCTCGCCCAGCGCCGCCGGCACCGCGCTCATGCAGCAGCACCTGCGCAACATCCTGGCCGCCGAAGGCGCCAGCACGCTGACCACGCCCGAGGTCTTCCTGCAGTACTCGGACGGCTTGGTGAACGATCAGTACGAGATCACCAACGAAGGCACGCGCAAGTTCCTGCAAGGCTGGATCGACCGCTACGTCGACTGGATCCGCAAGTTCAACGCCTGATCGCCGCCATGACCGGACGCGGCTCGTTCCCGCGTCCGGCGTCCTCCCGATCCGGGCATGCGCCCGCCGGCGCACCCGTGGCTGTGGGCTTATCCCCGCCAACTGTGGAGAAGCTTGAGGACAGCCTTGGGGCAGCATGGAAAAACCCTGCTGCGCCAAGCACTTGCAAGGGCCGATCAAAAACTGCGCAATCGCTCCAAAACACCCTACGCAGCCCTGTTATCCACTGTTTTGCCGGCATGCGGACAGCTCGACGCGGCATTCATCCCCACGCTGCGCAATTGTCCCCGCCTTCTGTGGAAAAGCATGAGGACAGCATGAGGGCAGATGCGAAATCCCCTTTGCAATCAAAGCGCTGCAGACGCTGCTCAAGAAACGCCCAATCCCCGGATATCCCCGCCCTGGTTGTCCCCGCCAAATGTGGACAAGGCTGAGGACAGCTTGCGGGCAGCCTGCAAATCCTCTTTCGCGTCAATGACTTGGAACTCGTGAGCAATAAACGAGCAGCCCCCGCCCATCCACCTGTCGCGGGCGCGGGTCGGCGCCATCGTCCACAAGGCATGCCCGTTTGTCCCCACCGAATGTGGACAAGCCTCTGAACAGTCCAGTGACAAGCTGAAAATCGTCTTTGGGGGCAAGGACTTGCGATCGCTGGTCAAAGAATGACCTGTCCGCGACCCGGCAACGGGGCAGATTGCGGCCCGGGCGGCGTCTTGCGGCGGTCCGAGGCCGGGTCCGAGCCCTGCTGCCCGGCGTGGTTCCAGACCGCCAGGCGCGGCGCCGCTATTCGTTGCCTTCCAGGCGCATGCCGATCTTCAGCCCGACCTGCCAGTGCGCCACCTTGCCGTCCTTGATGTGGCCACGCACTTCTGTGACCTCGAACCAGTCCAGATGGCGCAAGGTTTCGGAGGCCCGCTCGATCGCCTGCTTGATGGCGTCGTCGGTGGACTTGGTGGAGGAACCCACCAGCTCGATCTGCTTGTAGACGTGGTTGGACATCGCGTGTCTCCTGTGGAAGGAATCAGTCACGAACTGTCGGCCGGCGACGAATCCGGCGCTTACGACCGGCAATCCATTCGAACACACAGGATACGCCAGCCAACCTAGACTGGGGGTGCGCGGTTTCGTCGCGCCAGCAGGAAGCCATCCGGCGAAGCCGCTTTCGCAACGCAAGCACGGAGGGAATCATGCCCGAACGCAAAACCCTGGAACGCGCCGCGCGCGACAAACGCCAAGGCAAGTCGGCGTCCACGCAAGCCGGCGAATTCATACGCGAGGAAATCGAGCATGTGCGCGCCGGCAAGCACGGCGTGCGCTCGACCAAGCAGGCAGTGGCCATCGGCCTGTCAAAGGCGCGCCGCGCCGGCGTCAAGCTGCCCGCGCCCAAGCATGCCAGCGCGGCAGTCAAGCGCAAGGCCGAACAGGACCTGAAGGCAGCTGGCGACGGCCAAGCGAAATCGCGCAGCCGGGCGCGCGCCGCCGCCGGCGCGCTGAAGAAAGAAAGCGCCCGCCCCGCATCGCCCCAGGCGCTCTCGCGCCAGGCCAGCGCGGCCGCCAGCCAGCGCAGCGCCGCCGACCGTTCCGCCGCCGCGCGCAAAGCCGCCCGAACCAAAGGCGCGGCCGGCCGGAGCGCCGCTGCCAAGAAGGCCGCGCGCACCCGCGCCGCCAACCGCCAGGCGCGCCACGCGGCCGCCTGAAGCCTGATGCCTGGGAGTGCGCCGTCCGACGCGCCTCGAGCCTGACGCGCGCCGTCCGGCGGACCGCGCTCAGCCCGCCGCGAACGCGGCGAAGCGATCCTGCAGGCAGGCGCGCAGGCGCTTGACCGCCGGCGACAGCAGCATGCGGTGCACGCACAGCAGATACAGCGGTGAAGGCTCGCCCAGATGGTCGCCGAACAGCTGCACCAGCCGTCCGGCGCGCAGGTCTTCCAGCACGTCGTAGCGCGATTTATAGGCCACGCCGCAACCGGCCAGCGCCCAGCGGCGCACCAGTTCGCCGTCGTCGCTGACGCGGTCGCCCTTTACCGGCACGGTCTGGGACACGCCGTCGCGCTCGAAGGTCCAGCGGTCGTGCAGCGACTCGCCCAGCACGAAGGACAGGCAGTTGTGGCGGCGCAGGTCGGCGGGCGCCTGCGGCGTGCCGTGACGCGCCAGATAGGCCGGCGACGCGCACACCACGCGGCGGTTGGATTCGGACAAGGGCAGCGCCACCAGGCTGGAGTCGGCGGGCGTGCCGTAGCGCACCGCGAGGTCCACCGGCTGGCGGAACAAATCGGCCAGCCGGTCGCTGATGCGCACCTGGAAGCCGACGCGGGGATGGCGGCGCTGGAATTCATCCAGCCAGGGCAACAGCACGTTGCGCCCCAGGTCCGAGGGCACCGAGATCGACAGCGTGCCGCTGATGGCGGTCTTGTCGCGCGCCAGCGCGTTGCGGCCGGCGTCCAGCGTTGCGATGGCCGAGCGGGCGTACTCCAGGTAGCGCTCGCCGTCCGCCGTCAGCCGCAGGCTGCGCGTGGAGCGGACGAACAGCCGGGTCTCCAGCGTCAGCTCCAGCCGTTTCAGGGCGGCGCTGGCGACCGCCGGCGTCAGGTCCAGCTCGCGCGCGGCGGCCGAGAAGCTGCCGTGGTCGGCCGCGGACACGAAGATCCTCAGGTCTTCGAAGCGGACCATGATGTCCTCATTTTCAAAAAATTATTGAAACTGGTTCCGATGCTAGCCGGTTTTTCACATGCCCGCGCCGGGCAATGATGGCCACACCCCGATTCATCAGCGACGGGCGGCGGACAAGCCCGCCACCGTCGCGGCAAACCCGACACCCCCAGGAACCCTCATATGAAAATCGAACTGAACGGCAAGAAGGCGCTCGTCACCGGCTCATCCGGCGGCATCGGACAGGCCATCGCCCAAGGGCTGGCCGAGGCCGGCGCCGAGGTGGTGCTGCACGGCCGCGACGCCGGCAAGCTGGCGCGCGCCGCGCAGGAGATCGCCGCGCGCGTGCCCGGCGCGCGCCTGGGCACCGTGCAGGCAGACCTGGCCACCGCCGACGGCGCCGCCTCGATCTGCGCCGCGCATCCGGACGTGGACATCCTGGTGAACAACGCCGGCTACTTCGCGCCCAAGTCCTTCACCGAAATCACCGACGACGACTGGCAGTACATGCTGGACGTCAACGTCATGAGCGGCGTGCGCCTGTCGCGCTACTACCTGCCGCGCCTGCTGGCGGCCAACTGGGGGCGCATCGTCTTCCTGTCCAGCGAATCGGCGCTGCAGATTCCCGCGGAAATGATCCACTACGGCGTCAGCAAGACGGCGCTGCTCGGCGTATCGCGCGGATTGGCCGAACTGACAGCCGGCACCGGCGTGACCGTCAACGCCGTGCTGCCCGGTCCGACGCGCTCGGAAGGCGTGGCGTCCTTCTTCGCCGAGCTGGCGCAGGCGCAGGGCGTGCCGCAGGCGCAGATGGAGCGCGACTTCATCGCCCAGAACCGCCCCAGCTCGCTGCTGCGCCGGCTGGCCACGGTGGAGGAAGTGGCCAACATGGTGGTGTACGCCTGCTCGACCCAGGCCTCGGCCACCAACGGCGCGGCGCTGCGCGTGGACGGCGGCGTGGTCCGCTCGATCGCCTGAACCCGCCCACCCATCATCCGGAATCCTGACATGAAAGCCATCGCCTATTTCGAGAACCTGCCCGCCGATCATCCCGAGGCGCTGCGCGACATCACGCTGCCCGAGCCCGTGCCGGGCGAGCGCGACCTGCTGGTCGAGGTGCGCGCCATCTCCGTGAACCCCGTGGACGTGAAGATCCGCGCCAACCGCAAGCCCCGGGACGGCCAGCCCGAGGTCATCGGCTGGGACGCGGCCGGCGTGGTGCGCGCCGTGGGATCGCGCGTCAGCCTGTTCAAGCCCGGCGACCGCGTCTGGTACGCCGGCGCGCTGGACCGCCCCGGCGCCAACAGCGAGCTGCACGCGGTCGATGAGCGCATCGTCGGCCGCATGCCGGACAGCCTGGACTATGCCCAGGCCGCCGCGCTGCCGCTGACCACCATCACCGCCTGGGAACTGCTGTTCGACCGGCTGCGCGTGCTGGACAACGCCTTGCCCAGCCAGCAGAGCCTGCTGGTGGTGGGCGCGGCCGGCGGCGTGGGTTCCATCCTGGTCCAGCTGGCCCGCCAGCTGACCGGCCTGACCGTGATCGGCACCGCCTCGCGCCCGCAGACCCAGGCCTGGGTGCGCGAGCTGGGCGCGCATCACGTCATCGACCACGGCCAGCCGCTGGCCGAGGAACTGCGGCGCCTCGGCATCAACGAAGTCAGCCACATCGCCAGCCTGACCCACAGCGACCAGCATTTCGCGCAGATCGCCGAGGCCATCGCGCCACAAGGCCGGATCGCGCTGATCGACGACCCGGCCGCCCTCGACGTGCGCCTGCTCAAGCGCAAGTCGGCCTCGCTGCACTGGGAATTCATGTTCGCGCGGCCGCTGCACCAGACGCCCGACATGATCGCTCAGCATGAACTGCTGAATCAGGCCGCGCGCCTGATCGACCAGGGCCGGTTGCGGACCACGCTGGGCGAACACTACGGCACGATCAACGCCGCCAACCTGCGGCGCGCGCACGCCTTCATCGAAAGCGGCCGCGCCCAGGGCAAGGTGGTGCTGGAAGGCTTCTGACAGCCAGGGACGGTCGCCGGGGCGGCCGCCAGCGGGCTTCTTGCGACGGGCAACTCGTATTACAACGCGGAAACGGTTAAAACCGCGTTTGCGCGATGCCCGATGGCAGCCGCGCACCGTCCGGAGAACTCCCCTGCTCGCCCACATGCTCGACCAGGCCCTGGAACCCAGCCTCTGGGCCATGGTCGCCTTGACTCTACTGTTGCTTCGTTTCGTCCCGCTGCAAGGCTGGCTGGCCGTGCTGGTGGCCGGCACCACGTCCGGCCTGATCCTGGACACCATCCAGTTCCGGGTCGGTCCACCGCGCCTGTGGGATGCGCTGGTCTGCGCCTCGGTGCTGGCCGCGCTGCTGGTCGCCGCCCTGCTCGAGGCCCTGTACGCGCTGTTCAGGCGCTACCGTGGCGGCAAGCTCCCGCGCTGAACGGCACGAACAGACAGCACACTAGCCGCGCGCGTCGCGCCGGGCGCGCGCCTGGGGATCGTTGATCTCGGCTTCCAGCTCGGCGATCAGCCACGAGAACCAGCCATTTTCGCTGCGGGCATAGACCACTGCCGCCGGCGTCTTGCCGGCGCGCCAGTCCGGCTGGTGCGCGTCCATCCAGGCCGACAGGCTCTTGTGCGGCGCGAGCAGGCCGGACAGCCAGGACCAGGCGTAGTCCGCCGCGCTGCGGCGGTATCCCTTGGCGCAGGCGTAGAGGGTGGGCTCCAGCGGCAGGCTGCCCGAACGCGCGAGCCGCTCCTGCACCCGGCGCAAGATTTCCGCCGTTGCCTGCAATTGTTCGGTGCTGAGCTTTTTCACTTGGAGACTCCCTGGCTTGATGTCGGCGGATTATCGCCTGATCGCGCCGGGCTTTCCAAGCTGGAAATCCATGCGCAGCGAGGCGCTGTAGCGCTCGCCCGGCGCCAATACCCGCATGCCGGTGCGCGCGTCGCCCGCCGCCGCCAGGTTGAAGGCGTCGGCCACGTTGCTGACCGGTTCCACGCACAGGAAATCGGCGCCGGGCGCGGTGTACACCACCAGATGCGCAAAGGCCGGATCGGCGCGCAGGGCCAGCTCGCGCCCGTCGTCCCAATGCAGCGTGGCGCGCCCTTCCCATTGCGACAGATAGGTATCGCAGCCCTCGGCCGACTGGCGCAGCTCGCGCACATGCGTGACCTTGCTGCCCGTGGGCAGGCCGCGCTCATCGGCCGGCCACAGCCGGCGCGCGTGCAGCGCCACGCGCCGCGCCGTGAAGTACGGATGGATGCCGAAGCCGAAGGGCATGGGGGTATCGCCGCCATTGCGCATGATCAGTGTCAGGCTCAGGCCGCCGGCATCCAGCCGATAGCGCTGCACGCACTCGAACGGCCAGGCCCAGCCCATGGTCCCGGCCGGCGCGTCCAGCACCAGGTCGACCGAGTCGGCCTCCAGCGCCCGCACCTGCCACGGCAGGTACAGGCCGCTGCCGTGGATGGCCTCGGACCGCCCCGCCAGCGAGCGCAGCCGATGGCGGGCGCCGTCGAAGGTGAAGACGCCGTCGCGGATGCGGTTGGAATACGGCGCCAGCGGATACGAGCCGGCGCGCGGCCATTTGGCCGCCGGCCAGTCCGTCTCGGCCAGCGGCACGATCCAGTCCAGCCCGTCCGTGGACAAGCCGGTCAGGCGTCCGCCCGCTGCGGGCGCGAATTCGGCCGTGTGGCCGGCGCTGGCGATGCGCACGCGCTCGCTGGCATCCAGTTGGGTGTCATCGTTGGGGAAATCCGGCATGAAAGGCTCCGGCGGCGGGTCTGTGCCGCCCAGGCAGTGATTGTGCCCAGGGCGAGCGACAGGGATCAAGTCCGGCGCAAAACCGTCTCTTTGTCCTATTGCCCGGCCCGATACAATCACGGGCATGAATTCCGCAACGCAGACCACCGCCGCCGACGCCCTCGCGGGCCACACCCCCATGATGCAACAGTACCTGCGCCTCAAGAACGAGGCCGGACCGCTGCTGCTGTTCTACCGCATGGGCGACTTCTATGAGATGTTCTACGAAGACGCCGAGCGCGGCGCGCGGCTGCTGAACCTGACCCTGACCAAGCGCGGCTCGTCCAACGGCACGCCGATACCCATGGCCGGCATCCCTGTGCACGCCATGGAACAGTACCTGGCGCGGCTGGTGGCGCTGGGCGAGTCGATCGCCATCTGCGAACAGATCGGCGACCCGGCCACGTCCAAGGGACCGGTCGAGCGCCGCATCGTGCGCATCGTCACGCCCGGCACGCTGACCGACGACGCGCTGCTACCGGCCAAGGCCGACCGCGCGCTGGCCTCGGTCTACATCGGCGGCAACGCGCGCGCGCCACGCGCCGGCCTGGCCTGGCTGAACCTGGCCAGCGGCGACTTCCGCGTCACCGAATGCGCGCCGGCCCAACTGGAATCCGAGCTGCACCGCGTCGCGCCGGCCGAGATCATCTGCGCCGAGAGCGCCGAACTGCCCTTCTCGTTCGACGGCGCCCGCGCCCGCGTGCCCGACTGGCACTTCGAGGGCGACAGCGCGCGCGCCCACCTGCTGGCGCATTTCAAGACCGACACGCTGGCCGGCTTCGATGTCGAGGACATGCCGGCCGGCGTCTGCGCCGCCGGCGCGCTGCTGCGCTACGCCGCGCGCACCCAGTCGCAGGCGCTGGCGCACGTGCAGAGCCTGTCGGCCGAGCGCCCCGGCCAGTACGTGCTGCTGGACCCGGTCACGCGCCGCAACCTGGAACTGACCCAGACCCTGTCAGGCGAGGACGCGCCCACGCTGTTCTCGCTGCTGGACGGCTGCCGCACGCCCATGGGCAGCCGGCTGCTGCGGCGCTGGCTGCATCACCCGCTGCGCGAGAGCGCGCCGGCGCTGGCGCGCCAGCACGCCATCTCGGCGCTGCTGGCCGGCCGCATGGACGTGGAACAGACCTTCGGCGCCGCCGGCCTGCTGGAAACGCTGCGCGCCACGCTCAACGCCTTTCCCGACATCGAGCGCATCGCCGCGCGGCTGGCGCTGCGCTCGGTGCGCCCGCGCGAGCTGGCCAGCCTGCGCGACGCGCTGCACGCGCTGCCCGCGTTGCGCGAGCTGGTCGCCCCCATGTCGTCCTCGCCGCGCCTGGGCGAGCTGCTGGCCCAACTATCCGTCGACCCCGACCTGGCCGACCTGCTGACCCGCGCCATCGCGCCCGAGCCGGCCGTGGCCATCCGCGACGGCGGCGTGCTGGCGACGGGCTTCGATGCCGAACTGGACGAGCTGCGCGGCCTGGCCGCCGACGGCGGCGACTTCCTGCTGCAGCTGGAAACCCGCGAGCGCGAGCGCACCGGCATCAGCAACCTGCGCGTGGAATTCAACCGCGTCCACGGCTTCTATATCGAAGTGACCAAGGGCCAGACCGCCAAGGTGCCCGAGGACTACCGCCGCCGCCAGACGCTGAAGAACGCCGAGCGCTACATCACGCCCGAGCTCAAGACCTGGGAAGACAAGGTGCTGTCGGCGCAGGACCGCTCGCTGGCGCGCGAGAAATGGCTGTTCGAGCAGCTGCTGGACGTGCTGGCCGAACACGTGCGCCCGCTGTCCGACTGCGCCGCGGCGCTGGCCGAACTGGACACGCTGGCCGCGCTGGCCGAGCACGCGCGCCGCCACGACTGGGTGGCGCCCGAGCTGTCCGAGCAGGCCGACATCGATATCGACGCGGGCCGCCATCCTGTGGTCGAGAACGCCATCGAACGCTTCACGCCCAACGGCTGCCGGCTGGACCCGGCGCGCCGCATGCTGCTCATCACCGGCCCCAACATGGGCGGTAAATCGACCTATATGCGACAGGTCGCGCTGATCGCGCTGCTGGCGCGCACCGGCAGCTTCGTGCCGGCGGCCAGCGCGCGCGTCGGCAAGATCGACCGCATCTTCACCCGCATCGGCGCGGCCGACGATCTGGCGGGCGGCCGCTCCACCTTCATGATGGAAATGACCGAAGCCGCCGCCATTCTCTCGGCCAGCACGCCCAACAGCCTGGTGCTGATGGACGAGATCGGCCGCGGCACCTCGACCTACGACGGCCTGGCGCTGGCCTGGGCCATCGCCTGCCGCCTGCTGGCGCACAACCGCGCGCTGACGCTGTTCGCCACGCACTACTTCGAACTGACCCGCCTGCCGTCCGAACAGCCTTCGGCGGCCAACGTGCACCTGGCGGCGGCGGAATCCGCCGGCGGCATCGTATTCCTGCACGAAGTCCGCGAAGGCCCGGCCAGCCGCAGCTACGGCATCCAGGTCGCGCAGCGCGCCGGCGTGCCGGCCGCTGTGATCCGGCAGGCCACGCGCGAACTGGAACGCCTGGAATCCCAGGGCGCGCCCACGCCGCAGCTCGGCCTGTTCGCCGCCGCGGCCGACGCCGACGCGCAGGCCGAGGCCGCCGCCGAACGCTCCGGCGCCCTCGAGGCGCTGGATGCGCTGCGCGACGAACTCGCCGCCATCGATCCCGACAGCCTGACCCCGCGCGAAGCGCTGGACGCCCTCTACCGTCTCAAGAAGCATCTGCAATGAACCTCGATCATCCCCTGCCGCTGCTGGGCAACCAGAGCCCCAACGACTTCATGCGCCGCTACTGGCAGAAGAAGCCCCTGCTGATCCGCCAGGCGATTCCCGGCTTCAAGCCGCCCGTCGCCATCGCCGCGATCAAGAAGCTGGCGCGCCGCGACGACGTGGAATCGCGCCTGATCTGGCGCGAGAACGGCGAATGGCAGATGGAGAACGGCCCCTTCGCCCGCCTGCCCAAGGACAACGAGGGCGACTGGACGCTGCTGGTGCAGAGCGTGGACCTGCACAGCGACGCCGCGGCCGAACTGATGCAGCAGTTCCGCTTCATCCCCGATGCGCGCCTGGACGACGTGATGATCAGCATCGCCAGCCACGGCGGCGGCGTCGGTCCGCACTTCGACAGCTATGACGTATTCCTGCTGCAGGCCGCCGGCCAGCGCGAATGGCGCTACGGCCGCCAGAAGGATCTGTCGCTGGAGCCTGGCCTGCCGCTGAAGATCCTGAGCCGCTTCGAGCCCGAGGCCAGCGCCGTGCTGTCGCCCGGCGACATGCTCTACCTGCCGCCGCAGGCCGCGCACGACGGCATCGCCGTGGGCGACGGCTGCATGACCATCTCGATCGGTTTTCGCGCGCCCACGCAGGCCACGCTGGCGCGCGGGCTGCTGGAAGCGGCCGCCGACCAGGTCATGGCGCGCGTCGGCCTGCTGGGCGGTCCTTACGGCGAACCGGCGCTGCCCGGCCCGAAGCTGTCGGCCGTCTACCGCGATCCGGCGCAGCCGGCTGTCGCCACACCGGCGGAACTGCCCGACGGCCTGATCGCCGCCACGCTGGAAACCGTGGACAAACTGCGCTTCGACGAGGCTCTGGCCTCGCGCTTCCTGGGCTGCTGGCTGACCGAGCCCAGCAACCTCAGCGTGTTCGATGCGCCCGAGGACATGGATGTGGACCTGGAAGAAGACTGGCCCGCATCCGGCAGCCTGCTGCTGGACCGCCGCAGCCGCATGCTCTATCGCGGCAAGCAGCTCTTCATCAACGGCGAGACCGCGATGGTTCCGACCGACGCCGCGCTGCGCAAGCTGGCCGACGCCCGCCGCCTGGACTGCGCCGATCCGCTCTGCGCCAGGCTGTCGGACGAGGCCCGCTCCTGCCTGGCCGACTGGCTGGATTCCGGCTGGATCCGCTACGTAGCGGCCTAGTGTTCGCCGGGCCGGATCCCGCGGCACGCTGTAGGATCCGGACACCTGCGCGTATCCATCGCGCACAGAACGCAATGAGGTCTGTGCACGGGGACACATAAGGAAAGACATCACACCGCGCGGAAAGGTTTGTTGCCTTTGGGATGCCACCGCTTTAATTTGAAAACCGGCGCGCGCAGCGAGTTCCTGTAGCCTGACTCCTGGTTTCCCCTGAGTGGGTTTCAAGAGTCATCATCTACAGGAGTCCAAAAATGATGAGCAAAACCTTGATCGTTGCCTCGGTGCTGGCCGTCGCGCTGAGCGCGTGCAACAAGAAGGACGAGACGGCGCCGCCCGCTTCCAACCCGGCTCCGGCCACCAGCGCGCCCGCGCCCTCGGGCACCTCGCCAGCACCGGCGCCCGCGCCCAACACCACGCCCGGCGGCGGCTCCACCACGCCCGGCGGCTCGACCACTCCGGCGTCTTAATCCGCCGCAGCGCAGAACCCCCGCTCTGTGGTTGAAGAATAGCCCCGGCATGGCCGGGGCTATTTGCTGTCCGCGCGCGGAAAACACGGTCAGGCACGAAGCCCATCCGAAAAAGAAAAGGCCCCGGAAAAACCGGGGCCTGGACCTGATGCCTGACGGCGGGCGCAATGCCCGCCGCGATGCCAGGTTTACATCTTGTCCTTCAGCACGCTCAGCAGGCGCTGGGCGGTGGCACTGCTGTCGCGCTGGCCGTTCGCGTCCAGGACCGTGACGTTGGTCTGGTTGCCCGAACCGGCCACATGGATGCGGTACTGCGGCGCCTGCGCCTTCTTGTCGCCCGAGAACATGCGGCTGAAGAAGCCCGGCTGTTCGTTCTTCTCGCCGGTGTCGGTGTCGACGTAGCGCACGAAGTAGTCGCCGGCGGAGCGGTCGCGGTCTTCCACGGCGAAGCCGCCGCTGTCCAGCGCCACGCCAACGCGACGCCATGCGCGGTCGAAGGACTCGTCGACGACCAGCTGCGCGCCCTGGGCGCGGACGTCCTGCTGCACGGCAGGCTTCTGCGGCGCGGCCTCGGCCTGCTGCACCAGCTTGCGGGCATTGTCGACATCGGTGCCCAGGAACACCAGCATGCGGGCCAGCATGGCGGCGTTCAGGCCCGGATCTTCCTTGCCGTTCTGCCACTGGACCTGCGAGCCGTCGGAGCCGACGCGCTTCTCCAGCATCTGGCGATGGCTGACGTAGATCTCGGTGTGGCCGTTGACGCGCTCGACACGGGTGCGGAATTTCTCGCGCTCGCCGCTATCCCAGGCCTGTTCCAGCACGCTGCCCAGCGCTTGGCGCAGCCAGCTTTCCGGGATCTTGGCGCGGTTCTCGGCCCAGTCGGTCTCGATCAGGCCGGCCTTGGGGTTGTTGCTCTGGATCGTGAAGCCGCTCTCGGTCCAGAAGTCCACGACGCGCGGGAAGATGTCTTCGGGCGGACGGTTGATGACCAGCCAGCGCAGGTCGCCGTCGCGCTCGACGCGCATGTCCTGGCGGTCGGGCAGCACATTGGTGGACTTGGGCGCGGTGGCCTGGGTCTGCCCTTGTTGCTGGAACTGCGAATAAGTGGTCGAGCCGGACACCGGCGCGCGATAGCGCGGATCGCTGGCGGCCTGGGTCAGGTCGGGCGGAATGCTCAGAGGCTCGCCGCGCTGGCTGACCGCGCTCTTGTAGTTGACGGATTCTTCTTTGCCCAGGAACTGATTGACCTCGCTGCAGCCGGCCAACAGTACCAGAGACATCAATGCCGACAGGCCGGCATGACGCTTGTTCATACTTATCCTCACGATATTTAGAGCAGGCCCACTTCCTGGAGGGCGCGGCGCACCGTCTCATGGTGCTGCGCACCGAGCTCGACCAGCGGCAGCCGGTAGCCCAGCTCGCTGCGGCCCATCTGGGCCAGCGCCCACTTGACGGGAATGGGATTGGCCTCGACGAACAAGGCCTTGTTCAGACGCGCCAGGCGGGCGTTAAGTTCACGCACCTGGGGCACGTCGCCAGCCAGGGCGGCCGCGCATAGCTCGCGCATCAGGCGCGGCGCCACGTTGGCGGTCACGGAAATATTGCCGCGCGCGCCCAGCAGGATCAGGGCGGCCGCGGTGGGATCGTCGCCGCTGAAGACCTGGAAGCTGGCCGGCGCCTCGCGCAACAGCAGGCCGCCGCGCGCGATGTCGCCGGTGGCGTCCTTGATGCCGATGATGCCGGGCACCTGCGCCAGGCGCAGGACCGTCTCGTTGCTCATGTCGGCAACGGTGCGGCCCGGCACGTTGTAGAGAATGGTCGGCAGATCCACCGCTTCGGCGATGGCGCGGAAGTGGCGGTACAGGCCTTCCTGCGAGGGCTTGTTGTAGTACGGCACGACCGACAGGCCGGCCTGCGCGCCCACGGCCTTGGCGTGGCGGGTCAGGTGGATGGCTTCGTCGGTGGAGTTGGCGCCCACGCCGGCGATGACCGGGATGCGGCCGGCGGCGTGTTCGACGGCGACGCGGATCAGCTCGGCGTGCTCTTCCATCGAGACGGTGGGAGACTCCCCGGTGGTGCCGACCACCACGAGCGCGTCCGTGCCTTCCTGGACGTGCCAGTCGATCAGCGACCGGTAGGCGGCGTAATCAAGACTGCCGTCGGCCCGCATGGGGGTGACCAGGGCCACCATGCTGCCTTGGAACGAATTGCCCTGGGACGAACTGCCCTGGGAACCAACGCCTGCGGCGGTTGCAGGGGATGCCATAGATGAGAGGCTCCATAGCCCCATGGCGGGATTGCCCCGGGGCCACAATCGATTAAACCGACGAGTTTAACGGAATTTGGCGGGAATCCTATAGCAGAAACCACTGGACGATCGAGGTACCCAGCCCGATTATGGGACGCATCAAGGTCCATAGCACGCCAGTGGCCAGCAGCACCACCACGATCATCAGCCCGTAGGGCTCGATTTTCGAATATTGCCAGGCCAGCCGGTTGGGGAGCAGGCTGAAAACGATCCGTCCCCCGTCCAGCGGCGGCAGCGGCAGCAGGTTCAGCGCCATCAATACCAGATTAACGTTGACGCCGGCCACGCCCATCTCGAACCAGAAGCTCTCCTGCATGCCCGATTCCAGGAACAGCCGCAGCGCCAGGGCCCACAGCACGGCCATCAGCATGTTGGCCGCCGGTCCGGCCAGCGCCACCCACAGCATGTCCTGCTTGGGCCGGCGCAGGCGCCCGAAATCGACCGGCACGGGCTTGGCCCAGCCGAAAAGCATGCCCGGGCTGCCCAGCAGCTTGGACGCCAAGAGGATCGCCACCGGCACCAGCAGCGTGCCCACCGGGTCGATGTGGCGCGCGGGGTTCAGGCTGATGCGACCGGCCTGGTAAGCCGTGGGATCGCCGAACAGGCGCGCCACATAGCCGTGGGCCGCCTCGTGCAGCGTGATCGCGAAGATGACCGGCAGCGCGTAGACCGCGATGGTTTGGATGATGTCGTTCATGGCGAACCGGATTGTAAAGTGCCGAAGCCGGCGCGCCGCAAGGCAGCGGAGATTCTTTTTGGATCAGCCCGCGAGCCCGGCGCTCAGGCCAGGCCCAGGCTGGCGGGATCGCCGCGCCCGACGCGCACGACGACGGGCTCGTCGCTGGTCAGGTCGATGACGGTGGTGGGCGATTGCGGGCAGGCGCCCGCGTCGAGAATGGCCGCGAGTTCATGGTCGTAGCGCGCGCGGATGTCCTCGGCGTCGTTGAGCGCGTCGGACTCGTCCTTGGGAATCAGCGTGGTCGACAGCAGCGGCCCGTCCGTCTGCTCCAGCAGGCCAAGCATGACGACGTGGTCCGGCACACGAATGCCGATGGTCTTGCGCGAGGGATGCGAAACGCGCCGCGGCACTTCCTTGGTGGCTTCCAGGATGAAAGTCCAGGGGCCGGGCGTGGCGGCCTTGAGCAGCCGGTACTGGCGGTTGTCGACCCGGGCGAAATGGCCGATCTCGGCCAGGTCGCGGCACAGCACGGTCAGGTGATGGCGGTCGTCGAGGCCGCGCAGCCGGCGCAGGCGGTCGGCGGCGTTCTTGTCGTCGAGCCGCGCCACCACCGCGTAGCTGGAATCGGTGGGCACCGCCACCAGGCCCCCTTCGCCCAGCCATTGGGCCGCCTGCTTGAGCAGGCGCGGTTGGGGATTCTCGGGATGAATGGATAGAAACAGAGCCATGGGTTTATCCTAACACTCCTGAAGGCCGCGCAGGCAAGCGCGGTAATGCAATATGGCGGGTCTGTGGCCCGCCCGGAGAAGAAAATGCGTTTGGACGATTCGCGCGAAAGCGACAATGTGGAAGACCGCCGCGCGAGCGGCCCGCGCATCGGCGGCCGCGGCACCATCGGCATCGGCACCATCGTGCTGGCGCTGGTGGCCATGTATTTCGGCGTGGATCCCAACGTCGTGCTGCAGATGGCCGAAGGCCCGACCGCGCAGCAACAGCAGGCGCCGGCGCAGCGCCCGCCGGCGGACGATCCGCAGGCCCGTTTCGTGGCCAAGGTGCTCGGCGAGACCGAGGACACCTGGGCCGCGATCTTCCAGAACGACCTTAACCGCCGCTACGCGCCGCCCAAGCTGGTGCTGTTCCGCGGCGCCACTCCCACCGCCTGCGGCACCGGCCAGTCCGCCATGGGGCCGTTCTACTGTCCTGGCGACAGCAAGGTGTACATCGACCTGGCCTTCTTCGACGAGCTGAAGAACCGCTTCAAGGCGCCGGGCGATTTCGCCCAGGCCTACGTGATCGCGCACGAGGTCGGCCATCACGTGCAGCACCTGCTGGGCATCTCGGACCAGGTCGACAACCTGCGCCGCCGCAACCCGTCGCAGGCCAACGCGCTGTCGGTGCGCATGGAACTGCAGGCCGACTGCTTCGCCGGCCTGTGGGCGCAACGCGCCAACGCCGCCCGCCACATCCTGGAAAGCGGCGACGTGGAAGAAGCGCTGGCCGCCGCCACCGCCATCGGCGACGACCGGCTGCAGAAGCAGAGCCAGGGCTATGTCGTCCCCGACACGTTCACCCACGGCTCCTCGGAACAGCGCGTGCGCTGGTTCAAGCGCGGCCTGGAAGGCGGCAGCCTCAAGCAGTGCGATACCTTCTCGGCCGGCCAGCTGTAGGCCGGCGGACGCCGCGCTCACGCTGTATGGATATACAGCTTTAGTACGTGATCGCGCCGCTTCTTGTAAGATTACGCCCCCTCGCAATGTTGCACGCGTGAGTCTCCCGCCGCTGCCCGCGAGCGGCGCGGTGTATCTACGACAAAGCAGCGACGACAACGCATCGACGGCAAGGCGTCAACGACAACGCCTCCTCGACAGCGCGACCCAGACCCGATATCCGTTTCATGGCCAACAAGTCCGAACCCTTAATCACCGTTGATGAGGTGCAAGAGATCCTTGCCGAACCCAAGGAAACCGTAAAGCCGGTTGCCTGGGTGCCGAAGCCGGCGGCCAACAATGTGCAATGGATGGAATTCTCCAGCCCCTGCAAGGTCAAGGGCGAAGTGCGCGAGGACGTGATCTTCCGCGTGACCTACCGCGCGGCGCGCACCGATGTGCATGGCCAGGCCACGATCTTCCTGGCCGAGACCTTCTGCGCCAGCCTGTTCGTGGGCCCGCACCGCGTGTACGGCGTGGATACCGACGACTCTTTCCATACCAGCCTGGTGGGCGAAGGCCGGCCGCTGTTCCGCAAGCCGCTGGCCGACCGCAGCCACGAGCATCTGTGGGTGGACGCGGGCGAAGGCTATGCCGAGCCGGTGACGCCGCCGCTGCAGACCATCGCCGCGCTGATGCAGCATTTCCTGCCGCGCGCGAATCTCACGCTGACCGGCGGCTTCGCGCATCCGCTCAAAGGCCGCCAAATCGAATTGATCCTATGAGCACTTTCCTGGAAGCCTCGGGCTGGACCGTCCTGCCCGCGGGCGAACATGCCATTCGCGCCGTATCGCCCATGACGCTGGGCCTGGACGGACAGCACGCCGCCTTCTTCATCGCGCGCCCCGACGACGCCTCGTTCTACCTGACCGACGCCTGTGAAACCGCCATGCACGCGGCCAGCTACGGCATCGACGTGGCGGCCAAGCGCATCGATATCCTGAACGAGACGCCCGGCGTGAGCCTGGCGCATTTCGACAAGTCCGGCGCCATCGTCGCCTCCGGTCCCAACGAACAGTTGCAGGAAGCGCTGTGGGACGCGGTGAAGCTGGCCATGGCGCTGTCGTTCCAGTGCGCCAAGTGGATGCCCAGGTTCAGCCAGCTGCGCTTTCGCGCGCAGGTCGGCCGCGCGCTGGCCGAGGCCGTGGGCGCGAACCGCATGGTCAAGGGCGCCCGCGCCAAGGGCAGCAGCGGCCACACCGCGGATTTCGCCTATGCCGTGCGGGCCGCGGGCAGCACCGCGCTGACCTATATCGAGCCGATCGCGCTCAAGGCCGGCAAGAAGATGGACTGGACCCAGGTCTACCAGACCCACGGCAAGATGTCGGATGTGAAGATGGCCGATGCGCGCAATTCGCGCATGGTCATCCTGGAGGACGGCGCCTCGGCCGAGGAGTTCAAGAAGGCGGTGGCGATCCTGGAGCAGTCCGCCACCGTGCAGACGCTGGCCAAGACGCGCGACTGGCGCGAGGTCTTCGCGGACTGAGCGCGGCGCGCCGTCAGGAAGGAACGCTGGTCAGGCCGTCGACGATTTCGCGGCCATGCAGTATCGCGGCGTGCACCGCCTCGCGCGGACTGTAGACATAGCCGCCGTCGGCGAAGCGCGGTACCGGATATTCGTCGCCGCCATCCTGCACGGCGCCCGCCTGGACCACGGTGATCGATGCGATGAAGATGGGGCCGCTGGACAGCGCCTGGACCTCGGCGCCCGCGCCCCGGGATACTCTGGCCGTCAGGCGGTATCCCTTGTAGATCAAGTTGTTCTGATGCACTTCGGATGCCCTCTATCTGTGGTCCAGCATACCCCGCCTGTTCATGACAGTTCGGATATGTTTTGTAACGACGGCAGAAGACAGAAACACTGTTGCATCGAACAAGTCTCGTCCCCGTTTTCATCGACCGCTACACGGCGTCCGGTCGATTGGCGTATCGACAGGCCTGACGCGGCCTGCGGGTCAATGGCAAGGTTCGCCGCGACGACCGCGCAGGCATCGATTACGGGATTACCCTAGATCCTGTTGCGTGCACGCACCTTCGGACCAAGTCATGCCCGTCGCCTGCATGTGCCGCTCCAGGGTCCAGCCCCGGCCCAGCAGGACCATGCGCGTGTGCAGATCGCCCAGCACGGCCGCGTCCACCGCGCGGCCCAGGTAGCTCAGTCGCTTGCGCCGCAGGTCCACATAGCCCAGCTCGTAATCGCGCGCCAGCCCCAGCCACAGTCGATGCGCCCCTTCCGACTGGCGCGCGCCGCTCATGATGCACAGTCCCGCGTCCAGCCCCCAGCGGTACACGGCCGTCGCCAGCCCCATGCGCTGGTAGGGCGCGGCGTACTTCGAATGCGGCGCGCGCAGATAGGGATCGGCGCGCCGTCCGACTTCGATCAGCCGGTTGAACACCGTGTAGCCCGCCACCCGGTCGCGCCGCAGATCCACCACGTAGACGTAGTACTCGCCATCCGCCTCGCGGTGGCGCAGCACCAGGCCAGGGATGTCGGTGCGGACCTCCGGCAGCCCATACAGCCGGTCCGAAGAACGGCTCATGCGATTGCGGATGGCGTCCAGTTCGGACTCCACTTCGTCCGGCGTGTGATTCACGTCAATGCGCAGTTCCGTCACCAGGCCCAAGGCCAGACGGATTGCGGGCAGCGCCAGCGTAGGCACGGCAAACTCCTGTAGCAGGTTGAAGAAAGGAAAGATCATGGGCGCGGCCAGTCCGCGTCCATGTGAAAAGGGCCGCATCCGCGGCCCGAATGTCGAAGTCTGGACAGCGCGCTAAGCCGCGGCCGGACGGGACGCGATGTCCCAATCCTTGCCCGCGACGGCCTGCGCGCCGGCATCGCCGAAGAACGCCGGAAACTGGCGCTCGCCCTTGCGCGTGAGGCGCACCGCGCGTGAATCCAGGTCGCGGCTGACCCAGCCGCGTTCGGTCAGCGCGTCCAGCAAGGCCGCGCCCAGCGCGCCGCCCAGGTGCGGACGGCGCTCGCTCCAGTCCAGGCAGGGGCAGGCGAAGCGGCGACGGCGGCGGCGCGCCTCAGCCGCGTCCACGCCGATCTGCGCGAGCGAGGCCTCGCCCAGCGGGGTCAGCGCGTAGTCCTTGCCGTCGGCCGCCAGCCATTGGCGCGTCAGCATCGCGTCGTGCATGCGCACCGCCAGGGTGCCGGCCATGTGGTCGTAGCAGGTGCGCGCCTCGCGCAGCGCCGATGGCGTGCTGGGCTTGAACGGCGTGCGCTCGGCGCCGGCCACCACCAGCAGGGCCTCCAGCGCGCGCGCCACTTCGCCATTGGCCAGCCGGTAATAGCGATGCTTGCCCTGCGCCGCCTGTTCGACCAGCCCCTGGTCGCGCAGGCGCTGGAAATGGCTGCTGGCCGTGGACGCGCCGATCTCGGCGGCCGCGGCCAGCTCGGTGGCGGTGCGCGCGCGACCGTCCAGAAGCAGGCACAGCATGCGCGCGCGCGCCGGATCGGCGATGGCGCCGGCGACGGAAGAAAGCTGGCTGTCGGCGAAGTCGGAATCCATGTTTCGGCCTTGATCGAAGTGTAGTGCGCAGCCCCAAGCATACTGCGGCTCATCGAAACAAGACACCCGCAACGCCATGCGCAGCCCCCCGAAGTTCTTTGGCTGGACCGTTGTTTACGCCGCCTTCGCGCTGGCCATTTTCGGCTGGGGCGTGGGTTTTTATGGCCCCCCGGTGTTCCTGCACGCGGTCGCGCAACGCAGCGGCTGGAGCCTCGCGCTGGTGTCCGGCGCGGTGACGCTGCACTTTCTCACCGGCGCGGCGGTGGTGGCCAACCTGCCCCGCATCTATCGACGCGTCGGCGTTCCCGCGACCACCGCGACCGGCGCGGTGCTGCTGGCGCTGGGCGTATGCGGCTGGTCGCTGGCGCAAGCGCCTTGGCAGTTGTACGGCGCGGCGCTGGTCAGCGGCGGCGGCTGGGTGGCGCTGGGTCCGGCGGCTGTCAACGCGCTGATCGCGCCGTGGTTCGCGCGCCGGCGTCCGGCCGCGCTGAGCATGGCGTACAACGGCGCCAGCCTGGGCGGCGTGCTGTTCTCGCCCTTGTGGGTCTTCCTGATCGCCCAGGCCGGCTTTCCCCTGGCCGCGCTAGGGATCGGACTGATCATGGTGACGCTGATCGCGGCCCTGTCGCGCTGGGTATTCACCGCGACCCCGCAGCGCCTGGGCCAGCATCCCGATGGCGAAACCGCCGCGGCGTCCGCAAGCGCGCCCCCCGGCGTGCCCGAACGCGTGCCCAGCCTGCGGCGCGACCGCGCCTTTCTGAGCCTGGCCGCCGGCATGGCGCTGGGGCTGGTGGCGCAGATCGGCCTGATCGCTCATCTGCTGTCCGCGCTGGCGCCCTTGCTGGGCGCGCAGACCGCCGGCATCGCGATGGGGCTGGCCACCGCCGCCGCCATCGCGGGCCGCACGCTGGTGGGCTGGCTGATGCCGGCGGGCGCGGACCGACGCGTGGTGGCCTGCGTGGCCTATGGCGTGCAGCTTTGCGGCTCGCTGGTGCTGGCGCTGGCGCCGGGCCAGCTCTGGGCAGCGTGGCTGGGCGTGCTGCTGTTCGGCTCCGGCATCGGCAACGCCACCTCGCTGCCGCCGCTCATCGCCCAGACCGAGTTTTCACGCGAGGATGCGCTGCGCGTCGTGCCCTTGATCACCGCGCTCTCGCAAGCCGCCTATGCCTTCGCCCCGGTGCTGTTCGGCCTGCTGCGCGCGCAGCTGGAGCAGGCCGGGCAGCAGCCGTTGCGCTTCGCGGCCGCCGCCGCGCTGCTGCAGGCGGCCGCGATAGGCAGCCTGGCCTGGGG
>NZ_JCBANH010000006.1:0-116874 GCF_059760925.1 Achromobacter sp. 1011791174 | reverse complement strand
GGCAAAGCCGGATCCGCGCGGCCCCGCGAGGCGGCGAGCTTCTCCATGCTGCGGATGGCTCGCCAGCGCCGCAGACAACTTGAACACCAACGGCTAGGAATGAAAATGGCCAAGATTGAAACTTCTACGACCGGCGCCGGAGGCGGCGCCGCCCGCGCCGCGTCCAGCGGCGTCCATGAACGCCAGTTCGGCATGTGGTCGAGCGCGCTGGTCGGCCCGGCGCTGCTGGACAGCCTGCGCAAGCTCTCGCCGGCCGCGCAGATGAAGAACCCCGTCATGTTCGTGGTCTACGCCGGCAGCATCCTCACCACGATCCTGTGGATCATGGCGCTGCGCGGCCAGGCCGAGGCCCCGGCGGGCTTCATCCTGGCGATCACGGTATGGCTCTGGTTCACCGTGCTGTTCGCCAACTTCGCCGAAGCCCTGGCCGAAGGCCGCGGCAAGCAGCAGGCGGCCACCTTGCGCGGCCTGCGCACCACCATCGACGCGCGCCTGCTCAAGGGATTCAAGGACGCCGACGCCAACCGCGCCACGCCCGACGCATGGCGCGGCCAGGCCGTCAGCCAGCCCTCCGGGCTGCTGCGCCGCGGCGACGTGGTGCTGGTCGAGGCCGGCGAAACCATCCCCGGCGATGGCCAGGTGATCGCCGGCGTGGCGTCCGTCGACGAAAGCGCCATCACCGGTGAATCCGCGCCCGTGATCCGCGAATCCGGCGGCGACTTCTCGTCCGTCACCGGCGGCACGCGGGTGCTGTCGGACTGGATCTTCGTGCGCATCGCGGCCGATCCCGGCGAGAGCTTCCTGGACCGCATGATCTCCATGGTCGAAGGCGCCAAGCGCCAGAAGACGCCCAACGAACTGGCGCTGACCATCCTGCTGGTGGGCCTGACGGTGGTGTTCCTGCTGGTGGTGGTCACGCTGATGCCGTTCTCGATCTACGCGGTCTCGACCGCCGGCGGCGGCACGACGGTGACCGTGACGGTGCTGGTGGCGCTGCTGGTGTGCCTGATCCCGACCACCATCGGCGGCCTGCTCTCGGCCATCGGCGTGGCCGGCATGAGCCGCATGATGGGCGCCAATGTCATCGCCACCTCCGGCCGCGCGGTGGAAGCCGCCGGCGACGTGGACGTGCTGCTGCTGGACAAGACCGGCACCATCACCTTCGGCAACCGCCAGGCCTCCACCTTCCTGCCGGCGCCCGGCGTCTCGTCGCGCGAGCTGGCCGATGCCGCCCGCCTGGCCTCGCTGGCCGACGAAACGCCCGAGGGACGCAGCATCGTGGCGCTGGCCGACAAGACCATTCACGCGCCCGCGCCGCAGCTGGCCGCCGCCGAATTCGTGCCCTTCACCGCCCAGTCCCGCATGAGCGGCGTAAACGTCGGCGAACGCATGATCCGCAAAGGCGCGGTCGACGCCGTGGCCGCCTGGATCCAGGCGCAGGAAGCGTCCGTGCCCGACACGGTGCTGCGCCTGGCCGAGGATGTGGCGCGGCGCGGCAGCACGCCCCTGCTGGTCAGCGACGGCAACCGCGCGCTGGGCGTGGTCGAGCTCAAGGACATCGTCAAGCCCGGCATCCAGTCGCGCTTCGCCGAGCTGCGCCGCATGGGCATCAAGACCGTGATGATCACCGGCGACAACAAGCTCACAGCCGCCTCCATCGCGGCCGAGGCCGGCGTGGACGACTTCCTGGCCGAAGCCACGCCGGAAGCCAAGCTCAAGCTGATCCGCGCCTACCAGGGCGAAGGCCGGCTGGTGGCCATGACCGGCGACGGCACCAACGACGCGCCGGCGCTGGCTCAGGCCGACGTGGCCGTGGCCATGAACTCGGGCACGCAGGCCGCCAAGGAAGCCGGCAACATGGTGGACCTGGACTCCAATCCCACCAAGCTGATCGAGATCGTCGAGATCGGCAAGCAGATGCTGATGACGCGCGGCGCGCTGACCACCTTCAGCGTGGCCAACGACGTGGCCAAGTACTTCGCCATCATCCCGGCCGCCTTCGCCACCGTCTATCCGCAGCTGAATGTGCTGAACATCATGGCGCTGGCCACGCCGGCCTCGGCCATCCTGTCGGCCGTGATCTTCAACGCGTTGATCATCGTCGTGCTGATCCCGCTGGCCCTGAAAGGCGTGCGCTACCGGCCGCTGGGCGCCGCGGTGCTGCTGCGCCGCAACCTGCTGATCTATGGCCTGGGCGGCCTGCTGGTTCCCTTCGTCGGCATCAAGCTGGTCGACATGGTCCTGGCCGCGCTGGGCTGGGTCTGATCCGCGACACTAGGAGAATTTCATTATGAAGCAAGCCATCCATGCCCTGCCGCGCCAAGGCGGCATCCTGCGCCCGGCCCTGGTCGTGTTCGTCGCGCTGTCGCTCGTGACCGGCCTGGCCTATCCCTTCCTGACCAACGGCATCGCCGCCGCTGTCTTTCCGCACGAAGCCGCCGGCTCGCTGATCCGCGACGGCGACAAGGTGGTGGGATCGGAGCTGATCGGCCAGTCCTTCAGCTCGCCGCAGTATTTCTGGAGCCGGCCGTCGGCCACCGCGCCGATGCCGTACAACGCGGCCAACTCGGGCGGCTCGAACCTGGGTCCGCGCAACCCCGCGCTGGCCGAGGCGATCCAGGCCCGCATCGCCCTGCTCAAGGCCGCCGATCCGGAGAATCCGCTGCCTGTCCCGGTGGATCTGGTCACCGCCTCGGGCAGCGGTCTGGACCCGCACATCAGTCCGGCGGCAGCGGTTTACCAGGCCGCCCGCGTGGCGCGCGCGCGCAACCTGCCTCGCGCCGAGGTCGATGCGCTGATCGCGGCGAACACCGAAAAGCCCTGGATCGGCCTGCTGGGGGATCCCGCGGTCAACGTGCTCAAGCTCAACCTGGCGCTGGACAAGCTGGCGCCCCGGCGCTGACGGCCATGCGCCTGGGTATAGTATTGCCAGCCCTGTTCTCCTTGAAGCCGCGCGCCCATGGCCGATACCGCTGACGAGCGTCCCGATCCGGACGCGCTCCTGAAAACGCTGGACGACGCCGCGCGCCAGGCTGTGCGCGGCAAGCTGCGCGTCTATTTCGGCGCATCGGCCGGCGTGGGCAAGACCTATGCCATGCTGGTCGCGGCGCGCGCCCAGGCGGCGCAGGGCGTGGACGTGCTGGCCGGCATCGTCGAAACCCACGGCCGCCGCGAGACCGCCGCCCTGCTGGACGGCATCCCGACGCTGCCGCTCAAGGACGTGGCCTATCGCGGCCATGTGCTCAAGGAGTTCGACCTGGACGGCGCGCTGGCGCGCCATCCGGCGCTGGCGCTGGTGGACGAGCTGGCGCACTCGAACGCGCCCGGCTCGCGCCATGCCAAGCGCTGGCAGGACATCGAGGAAATGCTGGCCGCCGGCATCGATGTCTGGACCACGCTGAACGTGCAGCATCTGGACAGCCTGAACGAGGCGGTCGGCAGCATCACCGGCGTGCGGGTCTGGGAAACCGTGCCCGACGAGGTCTTCGACGGCGCCGACGAAGTCATCCTGGTGGACCTGTCGGCCGACGAGCTGCTGCGCCGATTGAAGGAAGGCAAGGTCTACCTGCCCGAGCAGGCGCGTCACGCCACCCGCAACTTCTTCCGCAAGGGCAACCTGATCGCGCTGCGCGAACTGGCGCTGCGCCGCACCGCCGACCACGTGGACGACGACGTGCAGGCCTATCGCCGCGACCGCGCGATCGAGCCGGTCTGGCGCACGCGCGAGGCCGTGGTCGCCTGCATCGGCGCCGACGAGGACGCCGAGTACGTCATCCGCAGCGCCCACCGCCTGAGCCAGCAGCTGGAATGCGATCTGCACGTGGTGACGGTCGACACGGCGCGCGCCGCGCCCGCGCCGCAAGGCGCCCAGGAGCGGCTGCAGCGCGCGATGGCGCTGGCCGACACGCTGGGCGCGCGCGCCGAGACGCTGGCCGGCGGCGACATGGTCGACGCCATGGTCCGCTACGTGCGCCGCCACAACATCACCAAGGCCGTCGTCGGCCGCACCCGCGCCAGCGGCCTGCTGCGGTTGCGGCTGTCGGCTTCCGCCCTGCTCAACGCGGCCCTGTCGCCGGGCTGGCTGTGGCGCCGCCACAGCTTCGCCGACATGCTGGCCGCCGGCTGCCCGGAGATCGACGTGATCCGGCTGGGCGCGCCCCCGCTGCCGGCCAGCGCCGCGCCGGGACGCGACCCGCTGACCCTGGGCCAGCGCGCGCGCCAGGCAGCCGACGAACGCGGCGGCCGCCCCCTGGCCGGCTATGCCTGGGCGCTGTGCTACTGCGCCATCGCCACGGCGCTGTCGGCGTTGGCCTTTCCGGCGCTGCACCAGACCAATATCGTCATGCTGTTCCTGCTGGCGGTGGTGGCAGTGGCCGTCAGGCACGGACGCGGGCCGGCGGCGCTGGCCTCGGTGGTCAGCGTGGGCCTGTTCGATTTCTTCTTCGTGCAGCCGCTGGCGTCCTTCGCGGTGTCGGACGTGCAATACCTGCTGACCTTCGGCGTGCTGCTGGCCGTGGGCCTGTTGATCGGCCAGCTCACCGCCGGGCTGCGCCTGCAGGCCCAGGTCTCGGTCAAGCGCGAGGCCGACGCCCGCAGCCTGTATGAATTCGCGCGCGAGCTGTCGTCGGCCCTGCTGCCCGAGCAGATCGTGGCCTCGGCCGGCCTGTTCGTCCATGCCACCTTCGGCTCGCGCTGCGCGCTGTACATCCTGGGATTGGACGACCGGCTCAAGCTGGCCTCGCCCGCCGCCGACGACATGCCACCGCTGGAGTCGGCGCTGGCGCAATGGGTCTATGACCATGGCCAGCCCGCCGGCGCCGGCACCGCCACCCTGTCCAACAGCGAGCTGCTCTACCTGCCGCTGAAGGCCCCCATGCGCACCCGCGGCGTCCTGGCGCTGGCCGCGCCGCGCCGCAGCCTGTTCTCCAATCCAGAGTCGCGGCGGCAGATCGAGGCCTACGCCACGCTGATCGCCATCGCGCTCGAGCGCCTGCATTATGTCGAGGTGGCGCAACAGGCGCTGGTCAGCATGGAATCCGAGAAGCTGCGCAACTCGCTGCTTGCCGCGGTGTCGCACGACCTGCGCACGCCGCTGACCAGCCTGGTCGGCATGACCGACACGCTGGCACGCCAGCAAACCGCGCTGCCGGCCGATGTGCAGGACACCATCCGCGCGATGCGCGACCAGGCCCAGCGCATGCATGCGCTGGTGGCCAACCTGCTGGACATGGCCCGGCTGCAAAGCGGCGACACGCCGCTGCGGCTGGAATGGCAGTCGGTAGAGGAACTGGTGGGCGCGGCGCTGGCGGCCATGCGCGAACCACTGGCCGCGCACCAGGTGACGGTGTCCAGCCTGTCCCAGCTGCCGCTGGTGGAATGCGACGGCGTGCTGATCGAGCGCGTGCTCTGCAACCTGCTGGAAAACGCGGCCAAGTACACGCCGGCTGGCAGCGCCATCCAGCTGGGCGCGACCGTGCAGGACAAGGAACTGCGCATCTCGGTCTGCGACAATGGCCCCGGCGTGGCCGCCGGCGCCGAACGCCGGATCTTCCAGAAATTCACCCGCGGCGAACGCGAATCCGCCACGCCGGGCGTGGGCCTGGGCCTGGCGGTGTGCGAAGCCATCGTCACCGCCCACCATGGCCGCATCTGGGTCGAGCACGCGCCAGGCCGGCCCAGCGGCGCGCAATTCGTCTTCACGCTGCCGCTGGGCGAACCGCCCGCCATCCAACCCGAAACTCCCTGAGTCCCGCCACGCATGTTCGACTACCAGCCCACCGTGCTCATCATCGAGGACGACGACTACATCCGGCGCTTCGTGCGCCAGGCCCTGGAAAGCGAGGGCTGCACGGTCCATGAGGCCGACACCGTCAAGCGCGGCCTGATCGAGGCCGGCACCCGCCAGCCCGACGCCATCGTGCTGGACCTGGGCCTGCCCGACGAGGACGGCATGACGCTGATCCGCGAACTGCGCGGCTGGACCGAGGTGCCGGTGCTGGTGCTGTCGGCGCGCAGCGCCGAGGCCGACAAGGTGGCGGCGCTGGACGCCGGCGCGGATGACTACCTGACCAAGCCCTTCGGCGTCAGCGAGCTGCTGGCGCGGCTGCGCGTGCTGCTGCGGCGGCACGCCCGGGGCGGCGCGGGCAACGCGTCGGAGATCAGCTTCGGCGACGTGCGCGTGGATTTCGCCAAGCGCGTGGTCGAACGCAACGGCCAGCACGTGCACCTGACGGCGATGGAGTATCGCCTGCTGGCCGCCCTGCTGGCGCATCGCGGCAAGGTCATGACGCACCGCGAACTGCTGCGCGAGGTCTGGGGCCCCTCGCATGTGGAGAGCAACCACTACCTGCGCATCTACATGGGACACCTGCGCCAGAAGCTGGAAGCCGATCCCGCCCAGCCCGTGTACCTGCTCACCGAGATCGGCGTCGGTTACCGCTTCGCCGGCTGACCCTCGCCGGACTCGGCATTGACGGCGCGTTTACGCGCGCGGCGCCACTCTTGTCTCGGCGTTTATGCGGCTTCTCCTATCGTTACGATCCGTTCAACGCATGGAGCATTCCGATGTCCCGCAACACCCTGGCCGCCCTGGCGCTGATCGCGCTGACCGCGCCATCGCATGCCGAGCAGGCGCCCGCCGCGCAATCCACCCCGTCCGATTTCACGTTGAGCGCCAACATGACGCTGGCCAGCCAGTACCGCTATCGCGGCCTGATGCAGACCAACAACAAGCCCGCCATCCAGGGCGGCTTCGACCTGGCGCATTCCAGCGGCCTGTACCTGGGCAACTGGAACTCCAGCATCAGCTGGCTCGGCGACAGCAACAGCGCCGTCTCCGCGCCCGTGGAAATGGACTTCTACGGCGGCTATAAGGGCGAACTGGCGCCCAGCGTGCCCTTCGATCTGGGCGTGATGCAGTACTACTATCCCGGCGACTACCCGTCCGGCTACACCAGTCCCGACACCACCGAGCTGTATGCCGGCCTGGGCTACGGCCCGGTGATGTTCAAGTACTCCATCGCCATGACCAATCTGTTCGGCGCCGTCGACAGCAAGTACAGCCAGTACTTCGACCTGTCCGGAAACTTCGACACCGGCGTCTGGGGCCTGACCGTCAATGCGCACGTAGGCCGGCAGACGGTGCGCAACGTGGACAACGGTTCCTACACGGACTGGAAGCTGGGCCTGACCAAGGACTTCGGCCAGGGCTTTGCCGTGTCGCTGGCCTATCTGGACACCAACGCCGACCGTGGCGCCTACACCAACAGCAAGGGCCGCTACATGGGCCGCGCCACCGGGCTGCTGTCGTTGACCAAGACGTTCTGAGCCGACCGGGCGTTGACGCGGTTTTTACGCGCCGCGCCCGCATTTATCGGCAGGATTTACGACGCGCTTCCTATAGTGGAAGCGTCGTCAACCACCCCAAGCCGGTACCCCGGAAACACGTTTTCCGGCTTCGCCCGGCCCCACGCCATGATTCCTCGACAAGCTCGCGCCGCCTCCCCAGTCTTCAATCCCGCGTCACGGATTCCGCCGCGCCACGCGCCGGCGGACGTGTCGCTGACCATCCGGATCGAAAGCCTGGACGCGCTGAACCTGCGGCTGGCGCTGCATCGGGCGCTGGGCGCGCGCATCGGCGTCTACGTGCTGGCGGTCGATCACCAGCATGGCCAGACCGCCGTCCAGTTGCAGTGCGCTCGCGACCAGGTCGACGCCATCATGCATGCGGTCATGTCCGGCCTGCCGCGCGCCGAATTCGGCCCGGTGCTGCTGGCCGGTTCCGCGCGGAGGCACTGAGCCATGGACATGCCCGCCCGCCCCGTCTTCGAAGGCATCTGGCTGCCCATGGTCACGCCCATGCGCGCCGGACACGTGGATTGCGAGGCCGCCCAGGCGCTGGCCCGCTACTATCGCAACGCCGGCATCGCCGGCCTGGTCCTGTTCGGCTCCACCGGCGAAGGCAACCTGCTGAGCCTGCCGGAGAAGATCGACATGATCGAAGCCATCCGCACCGATCCGCACGCGCTGCCGCTGGTGTTCGGCGCCGGCGGCGTGGACACGCGCGGCGTGGCGGCGGCCATCCGCCGCCTGGACAAGCTGAGCCCGGCCGGCTACCTGGTGCCGCCGCCGTACTACCTGTGCCCGTCGCAACAAGGCATCCTGTGGCACTACCGCCAGATCGCCTGGGCCACCGAACGCCCCGTCATCCTGTACAACATCCCCAAGCGCGCGGGCGTTGCGATGACGGTTGAGACCATGGAAACGCTGGCCGCGCTGCCGCAGTTCGGCTCGGTCAAGGAATGCAATCCCTCACTGTTGTCCGCGCTCAACGCGCGCGGCAGGATGGACGTCCTGTGCGGCGAGGACATGGCCTTCCTGGATCACTTCCAGATGGGAGGTCGCGGCGCCATTCCCGCCGCGGCGCACCTGTATCCCGAGCGCTACGTCGAGGTCATGCAGCTGGCGCGCGACGGCCACGCCGAAGCAGCGCGCGAGCTGTTCGAACCGCTGCGCGGCCTGATCCGGCTGTTGTTCGCCGAACCCAATCCGGCGCCGATCAAGCGCGCGCTGGCCTTGCAAGGTTTGATCACGGACGAGCTGCGCCCGCCCATGACCAGCGCCAGCCGCGAACTTAGCGCGCGGCTGCAGCGCGCCATGAGCGTGGTCCAGTGCTCGCCTAGTAGGCTGCAGACAGCTTGAACACCGACACGGCGCGGGCCAGGTCGTCGGCCTGGTCGTGCAGCGTGGCGGCCGACGCGGCGAACTCCTCCACCAGCGAGGCGTTCTGCTGCGTCACGCTGTCCAGGTGCGTGACGGCCTGATTGATCTGCTCGATGCCCACGCTCTGCTCGGCCGAGGCCGTGGCGATCTCGCCCATCAGCGGCGCGCTGTTGCGGGCCGATTCCAGCACGCTGCCCATGGTGGCGCTGGCCTGTTCCACGCGCTGGCTGCCGCGCTCCACCGAATCGGAGGACGCCTCGATCAGGCCCTTGATTTCCTTGGCCGCGGTGGCCGAGCGCTGCGCCAGCGCCCGCACTTCGCCCGCCACCACGGCGAAGCCCCTGCCCTGTTCGCCCGCGCGCGCCGCCTCGACCGCGGCGTTGAGCGCCAGGATGTTGGTCTGGAACGCGATCTCGTCGATCAGGCGGATGATCTCGTCGATGCGCTGGGAGCTTTGCGAAATCTCGCGCATGGCGTCGATGGCGTGCTGGGTTTCCTCGCTGCCCTGACGCGCCAGCTGCGCCGACTGGCCCGCCAGCGCGCTCACTTCGCGTACATGGTCGGCGCTCTGCTTGGCGGTGGCCGTGATCTGCTCCACGCTGGCCGCCGTCTGCTCCAGCGCAGCCGCCTGCTTCTCTGTGCGGTCATGCAGGTCCATGCTGCCGGCGGCGATCTGGCGCGAGGCCGCGGCGATCGAGCCCGTGGAATGCACGATGCTGCGCACGGCCACATCGAGGCGTTCCTGCATCAGCGCCATGGCGTCGAACAGCCGGCCGATCTCGCCCCGGTGATGACGCGACACGATGCTGGACAGATCGCCCTGCGCCACTCGCTCGCACACGACCACCGCCTCGTCCAGCGGACGGATGATGTGCGTCCGGAAAAAGCGCAATGCCGCCAGCAGCACCACCGCCAGCAAGCCCAGCGTCACGCCGCCCTGACGCCACAGCGTGGCGCGGAATGCCGCGTCCACGTCATCGACGTACAGCCCGGTGAACAGCAGCCAGCCCCATTCGGGTTCATAGACCGCATAGCTGATCTTGTGCAGGGCTTCGTCCGATCCCGGACGCGGAAACAGGTAATCGACATAGCCGCCGCCGGCCTTGCCCTGCGCATACAGATCCTCGAAGATCGGCCTGCCCTCGGCGTCGCGCGTGTCCCGCACATTGGTGCCGACCAGCTTGGAATCCGGATGCACCAGCAGTGAATAATCGTCGCGGAACGCGCCCACGTAGCCGTCGGCGCCATAGCGCAGCTGCGCCAGGCGCTGGGCGACATTGCGCTGCGCCTGCTCCAGCGTGAGCCCCTCCCTCACGCCCCGCTTGCCGTTCTGCACGATGCTGGACGCCAGGTCCAGCACGTGCCGCAGCTCGGTCTTGCGCTGCGCCACCATCTCGGCCCGCCGCTCCCAGGCGTCCCAGACGCCCAGGGCCAGCACGGCCGCGCCGATGGCGAATACGAACCACAGCAATTCCCTACGCAAACTGGAATTTTTCATAGAACCTCTCTTTCTATGCCCACCCTGCGCATGCAAGCAATAGCGGCAGAATGTGACGGTTTATATGTTGCGTTTCATCAGAATACGGGGATGAGCCAGGGTTTTCACCAGGAAGAGATCGGGCGATTGACGCAGGTCAATGCCACCTGGGTTTTGGTCGCGGATGAAAAAAAACGCAAGGATCAGACCTTGCGTTTTTTGACCGGAGCAGCGCGTAAAGCGCCTCGGATTTCAGGCGCTGGCGGACGAGGCCTGGGAGCGGTTCCCGCGAACCGTGGTCAGCGCGTACAGCAGCACGACCGTCACCGCGTAGATAGGCACGCTGCGCATGTTGCGAAACATCATTTCGGACAGGCTGAAGACGCTGTAGCCCAGGCAAAACAGCAGGCCGAGCTGGGCGCCTACCCGCACCACCACATCATCGCTGCGCATGCGGCGCATGAACACCGCCGCGGGGACGAAATAGAGGGCGAAGATGCTCAGGATGCCAAGCAGGCCGTAGCCCGCCAACGCGCCCAGATAATCATTATGCGGCTCGCCAAAGTCCGTGGAGACCAGCTTGGTCACAGTCCCCTGCTCCGCCATCTTGACCAGCTCGGGCCGGAAGTTGGGCACGCCCACGCCGACCAGCGGGCTTTGCTTGAACATCAGCCAGGACGCGTGCCAGAGCTGCATGCGTATGCCGACGGAGGTATCGCGTTCCTTGTTCTCGGTGAAGAGGCTCACGTCCGATGCCGCTTCAGTCCAGCGCGTGCCCTTGGCATGCCATGCCGCCACCGCTCCCAGGGCCAGGACCGCGGCAATGCAGGCCACGAAAATCGCCTTCTTGCGTACCGTCCAGCCACGTTTGGCCAGTAGAAACACCACACCGCACACCGGCAGCAAACCCCAGCTGCTGCGGGTCTGGGACACCCAGACGGCAGCCAGCGTCAGCGGCAGGGCGAAGATCTTCAACGCCGCCTCAAACCTGGCCCAGCGCGTCAACGTCCAGGGCAGGGTCACGATCGACATCACGCCGAACAACAGGGTCAGGTCGGCGAAGGCAACGGCGTTGTAGCGCCCGCCGTAGTCCGATACGAATCCACGTCCCAGACTCGGATGCAGCAGAATGACCATTAACATGATCGAGCCGGCATACGCGCCGAACAGCAAGCTCCATTGCACATGCTGCAACCAACGGCGCGGCGCTCGCAGCAGCAGCCAGCAAACTGGCACTGCCAACGCAAATCGAAGCAGCTTTTCAACCTCCGAAGCACTCCACACGCCCAACCAGACGCTGCTGATCAACATGGCAAACAAAGGCGCGAAGAACGCCACCGCCATGGTGGTCAGATCCTGGAAATCGAACGGTTCCCACTGCTTGAAAGCGTTCGAGACAAGGGTCCCCAACGCGATGAGCGCGGTAAGGTAAATCACGGCAGGACCGCCGATCGCGCTGGTCAGAGCAAGCGCCGGCACCAGCAAGACCAATAGAGCAGCGCTGCGGAAACAAATTATCGGCATGTCGGTAAGCATGCTCGCCGGGAAACAGGCGAGCAGATAATCAATAGGAGTTGAAGGTGCCTGGACAGCGCGGGCGCGGTCCGTGCCTGCGGGCACGGGATCATTCGGGATGGAATCGCTTCGATGAAGACGAAGATCCCTCGTACTCTCGCGCAAGACGGCCGAACGCCGCCATGACGCTCCCCGGCCACAGCCAGTCTCGCCAAAAGCGGTCGCGCCATCTGCCGCCGGGAATATAGGCTGGATAAACGATATGCGACAAGGACCACCCCGGCCTCCACGCCCTGGTTCGCGTCGGACGGCCGGTAAGCGTCAAGGTCGGAACCCCCACGCTGGACGCCAGATGCCCGACGCCGGATTCGTTGCCGATGAACCAGCCGCACTCATGGATGAAGGCGGCGACGTCCGCCAGCGAGGGCGCTTGCTGGATCTGCAGGCCGGCCTCCGCCAGGCACGCCCATTGCTCCCGCTCATGTGGCGCCAGGATATAGAACGGCTCATAGCCATCCCGCTTCAAGCGCAGCCCCAGCTCAACGAAATGCCTGGGCGCCCAGCAGCGTTCTATCCCGCTCGACGACGGATGCACGGCGATACGCCGCCTATGGAGGCGATGCCGCCCTCCCACCGGGGGACGCAAGCCTATATCAGTAGCCGAAAGCGCCAACCCAAGCTGGTCGCGGCAAAAATCACTGATCTGGTTGACCTTTACGAAGCCTTTGCCCGTGACCACCACATGGGCATCGTAATAGAAATACGAGCGTGCATGATCGTGCAGCGCATAGGGCCAGCCCACATGCATCTGCGCGGCACAGTCAAAGTCGGCCAGCGCCGAAGCGGCCTCCGATTCCGACAACGATGGACGGATGTCCATGCCGGGAAACCAAGTGCGCAACGCATGCGCGTAGTCGCCAAAAACCGTCACGGCGCGCCCGTGCTTGGCCAGGTTGTTGGCCATGGCCATCATCAGCAGGGTATCGCCCAGCCGCGGCGCCATCAGCAAGGCAATGCGCCGCGCCTCACGCAGGCTGCGCAGGCAGGCGGACGCATCATAAGGCGGCATGTTCGGAGCGGGTTGTGCCATCGTTTCGGAGGTCAGCGGAATCCGGGGGACAACAACAGCACGATAGTGCTCGGTTCTATTGAGGCGAGCATTATATTCCTCAAAAACTAACAATTAAATACGATTAACTCGGTTTGCATCGTATTGATTACAACTTTCAACCCGCGCATTAACAAAAAACCCGCAGGCCGGCTTGACCTTGCGGGTTTCGCGTGAGACCACGCACCGGCACCATTCAATCACGCGATAAACCATCGGCTGGCAACGACTTGTCTCGGAACTTGAGTCTGAAAGGCAACGTCCCGTGGCTAAGCACCATATGAATTCCACTGTAGCGGATTTACCCTTCATGCGCATCAGCAAAGCACATGACCAGAAAAAACCCGCCCAGCGCCGGAGCCGGCGCCAGCGTGTCGCTATCGCCCAACACCAACCTGCCCCGAAAGCATCGTGCCCGACGCGAAGCAGGCCGCAGGCGCGCGATGGACGTGACATCGCCAGTCGGATCGCCAGATTGCCGGCATCCCAGAAGCCGCGGAGCAGTGTCCGCGGCATTGCGGCCTCCGGCAATCGTCGGGCCCACCTTACATATTGTCGATCATCACCTGCCCGAAGCCCGAGCAAGACACCTGGGTCGCGCCCTCCAGCAGGCGGGCGAAGTCGTAGGTGACCTTCTTGGACAGGATGGATTTCTCCATGCTGGCGATGATCAGGTCGGCGGCTTCGGTCCAGCCCATGTGACGCAGCATCATCTCGGCCGACAGGATTTCCGAACCCGGGTTCACGTAGTCCTTGCCCGCGTACTTGGGCGCGGTGCCGTGCGTGGCCTCGAACATGGCGACCGAGTCGGACAGGTTGGCGCCCGGCGCGATGCCGATGCCGCCCACCTGCGCCGCCAGCGCGTCGGAGACGTAGTCACCGTTGAGATTGAGCGTGGCGATCACGTCGTACTCGGCCGGGCGCAGCAGGATCTGCTGCAGGAAGGCGTCGGCGATCGAGTCCTTGACGATGATCTCGCGGCCCGTCTTCGGGTTCTTGAACTTGCACCACGGGCCGCCGTCGATCAGCTGCGCGCCGAATTCCTTCTGCGCCAGGGAGTAGCCCCAATCGCGGAAGCCGCCTTCTGTGAACTTCATGATGTTGCCCTTGTGCACCAGCGTGACCGAGGCGCGGTCATTGTCGATGGCGTACTGCAGGGCCTTGCGCACCAGCCGCTCGGTGCCTTCGCGCGACACCGGCTTGATGCCGATGGACGAGGTGGCCGGGAAGCGGATCTTCTTCACGCCGAGCTTGGTCTGCAGGAACTGGATCAGTTCCTTGGCCTGCTCGCTCTCGGCCATGTATTCGATGCCGGCATAGATGTCTTCCGAGTTTTCGCGGAAGATCACCATGTCGGTCTTTTCGGGTTCGCGCACCGGCGAGGGCACGCCCTTGAAGTAGCGCACCGGGCGCAGGCACACATACAGGTCCAGCTGCTGGCGCAGGGCCACGTTGAGCGAACGGATGCCGCCGCCCACCGGCGTGGTCAGCGGCCCCTTGATGGAGACCACGTAGTCCTTGACCACGTCCAGCGTTTCCTCGGGCAGCCAGACGTCGGGACCATAGACCTTGGTGGCCTTTTCGCCCGCATAGACTTCCATCCAGTGGATCTTGCGCTTGCCGCCGTAGGCCTTCTGCACGGCGGCGTCGACGACCTTGATCATCACCGGCGTGATGTCGGCGCCAGTGCCATCGCCTTCGATGAAAGGCACGATGGGCTGCTCAGGCACATTCAGCGAGAAATCGGCATTGACCGTGATCTTCTGGCCGCCGGCGGGAACCTTGATATGTTGATAGGACATGAATGCTCCATTTGCTCCGGGTGATTATTCTGCGCGCGCGCCGCGACGCCCGTCGTGCTTCCCGGCCGGGCGCGGCGGCCCGCTGGACGCACGAGGCAAGCGGATGGCAACCCATTCTATATCGCAATGGCCCGCCCGGCGGGGCCCGCCCGGCCGCGAGCGCTAAAATGTGGACATCTATCGCCAATTCACTTTTGCAGATGTTCAACCCATCACGCGACCAAGTCCGCGAATTCTTCATCGAAACCTGGCGCAAGCACCGCGCGTCCGAGGTGCTGACGCCTCTCGAGATCATGGCCCTGGACTGGATCATCGAGCACCCCGAATACCATGGCGACCTGGAAAGCCCGGAAGCCATGACGGCCGAATACGCGGTGGAAAAGGGGCGCACCAACCCGTTCCTGCACCTGTCGATGCACCTGGCCATCGCCGAGCAGCTGTCCATCGACCACCCGCCCGGCATCCGCCGCGCCTATCAGAAGCTGGTCTCGCGCAGCGACGCCCACCACGCCGCCCACGAAATCATGGAATGCCTGGGCCAGGTGGTCTGGGAAGCGCAACGGCTGGGCAAGCCGCTGGACAGCGACAGCTACGTGGAACTGATCCGCCAGCGCGCCGAACGCTGAAGCCCGGCGCAAACAGCCAACGCAACGGGCGTTGCAATCCGACGCCTGCTCACACCCCACGAACGGGGTCCGATGCCCCAACATGGCAAGGCCACCCTCTCAAGGCAACGCAAGACCAATCGTGTAGCCACAGCACAGCGCCCCCGCAAAACGCAGACGCCCCAAGAGCGCGATGCCACGGATCCGGCTCCGCCGGTCCGTAGGCATGCCCCCTAGAGGGGGAAGCGCGCAGCGCTTCGGGGGTGGACCTATTTCCGCACGCCCAGATCGCTGGGCTGGGACGAGAGCCAGGCGGCGACGTTGTTGATGTCCTGGTCGGAAAGCTGGGCGGCGAACGCGCCCATGATGGGATTCTTGCGCACATTGGCCGTGGCCGCGCTGCCCGAGGCGCCGCGCTTGTAGGCCTTCAGCGCATGGACCAGGTAGTCGGCGTGCTGGCCAGCCAGCGTCGGATAGGCCGGATCCACCGCGCTCTTGGCGTCGGCGCCGTGGCAGGACGCGCAGTTGAACTTGTCGAACACGGCCTTGCCGGCCGCAAGGTCTTGCGCCTGGGCGGCGGCGCCCGCCATGGCCAGGGTTGCGCCCGCGAGGGCAAGCATGGTGCGATTCATGGTGTGGCCCCCTCTTATTTGAGATTCGAGTAGTAAGCGGCGAGGTCGGCGATGTCCTGGTCGGACAGGCTGCCGGCGACGGCGTCCATCGTGGGATGGCTGCGCGCGCCTTTCTTGTACTCGTTGAGGGCCGTTTCGATGTACTTGGCGTTCTGGCCAGCAATCTTGGGTACGTGGTACAGCTCGGGGAACGTCGCCTTGTAGCCTTCAATGCCATGGCAACCGATGCACATGGAGACTTTATCGCGGGCGTTCTGGATATTGCCGACCGGGGCTGCGTCGGCAGCGACTGCCTGACCGGCGATCGCACAGGATGCCATCGCGGCCAACACGGAAACCGTGCACTTCAGAGAGGTTCGCAACTTCATTGGAATGACTCTTCTTGATATGGCTAGGGACAGGGCAAACACTTCGCGGGGCGAACCCGGCTGCAAAACTGCCCGATTGTACGATAATTGCCATGAATGAATACCTTTGAAAGCGTATTGATCCCCGTCAATCCCATCCGGCAAAACCCCATGTCCGCAGCTCAATCCGCAACGCCCGCGCGCTTCGAGGGCACCGATACCTACGTCGCCACCGACGATCTCAAGCTGGCGATCAACGCCGCGCTGACCCTGCAGCGCCCGCTGCTGATCAAGGGCGAGCCCGGCACCGGCAAGACCATGCTGGCCGAGGAAGTGGCCCGCGCGCTGGGCCGGCCGCTGCTGCAATGGCACGTGAAGTCCACCACCAAGGCGCACCAGGGCCTGTATGAGTACGACGCGGTGTCGCGCCTGCGCGACTCGCAGCTCGGCGACGAGAAGGTCCGCGACATCCGCAACTACATCGTGCAGGGCACGCTGTGGCAGGCCTTCGAAGCGCCGGAGCCCGTGGTGGTGCTGATCGACGAGATCGACAAGGCCGACATCGAATTCCCCAACGACCTGCTGCGCGAGCTGGACCGCATGGAATTCCATGTGTACGAAACGCGCCAGACCATCGCCGCGCGCCACCGCCCGCTGGTGATCATCACGTCGAACAACGAGAAGGACCTGCCTGACGCGTTCCTGCGCCGGTGCTTCTTCCATTACATCCGCTTCCCCGACCGCGAAACCATGCGCGAGATCGTGGCCGTGCATTTCCCCGAACTGAAGCAGGACGTGCTGCGCGCCGCGCTGGACAATTTCTTCGCGCTGCGCGAGGCGCCGGGCCTGAAGAAAAAGCCGTCGACGTCCGAGCTGCTGGACTGGCTGCGCCTGCTGCTGGCCGAAGACGCCACCGCCGCCGAGATCGACGCGCACGCCGCCGCGGCCGTACCGCTGATGGCCGGCGCGCTGCTCAAGAACGAGCAGGACATGCACCTGCTCGACCGCCTGGCCGCCATGACCCGCGGACAACGCCGCTAAGCCTTGCGCCGGCCCCGCCATGCTGATCGATTTCTTCTACCACCTGCGGGCGCACAAGCTGCCGGTCTCGGTCAACGAGTACCTGACGCTGGTGAACGCGCTGCGCCAGGACCTGATGCCGCCGACGCTGGACGATTTCTACTTTCTGGCACGCGCCACGCTGGTGAAGGATGAATCGCTGTACGACCGCTACGACAAGGCCTTCGGCGCGTACTACAAGGGCATCGCGGCCGCGCTGCCCGAAGGCCGCGAAGTGCCGGCGGACTGGCTGATCAAACAGTTCGAAAAGAGCCTGACGCCAGAGGAAAAGGCCGCCATCCAGAAACACGGCTGGGACAAGCTGATGGAGCTGTTCAAGCAGCGGCTCGAAGAACAGAAGGAACGCCACGCCGGCGGCAACAAGTGGATCGGCACGGGCGGCACCTCGCCGTTCGGCAATGGCGGCTACCATCCCGAGGGCATCCGCGTGGGCGGCGACTCGGCCGGCAACCGCAGCGCGGTCAAAGTCTGGGACATGCGCCAGTTCCGCGACTACGACGACCAGGTCGAACTCGGCACCCGCAACTTCAAGGTGGCGCTGCGCCGGCTGCGGCGCTTCGCGCGCGAAGGCGCCGAGCTGGAGCTGGACCTGGACGACACCATCGCCAGCACCGCGCGCAACGCCGGCCACCTGGACCTGCGCATGGTGCCGGAACGCCACAACACTGTGAAGGTGCTGATGCTGCTGGACGTGGGCGGCAGCATGGACGACCACATCACACGCGTGGAGGAACTGTTTTCCGCCGCGCGCAGCGAGTTCCGCAACCTGGACGTCTACTACTTCCACAACTGCCCGTACGAAAGCCTGTGGCAGAGCAACCGGCGCCGCAACAACGAGCGCTTCGACACCTGGGACGTGCTGCGCAAGTACAACCCGGACTGGCGGCTCATCATCGTCGGCGACGCCACCATGAGCCCATACGAGATCCTGCAGCCGGGCGGCTCGGTCGAGCACTACAACGCCGAGCCCGGCGCGCTGTGGCTGCGGCGGCTGCTGGACGCCTGGCCCAAGTCGGTGTGGCTCAATCCGGAGCCGACCGCGTCCTGGCAATACCGCCAATCCATCGCGCTGCTGCGCGACATCATGCAGGACCGCATGTACCCCGTGACCGTCGCCGGCCTGGAACAGGCCATGCGCGTCCTGTCGAAGTAGTCCGCCCGCGCCGCGCGTCCGGGCGGGTCAACCCTTCAGCCGTCGACCGGGTTCGCGGGCGTATCCAGCGTCAACTGATAGAACGCCAGATCCAGCCAGCGGCCGAACTTGAAGCCCGCCTCGCGCAGCGTGCCCGCGTGCTTGAAGCCCAGCTTTTCGTGCAGGCGGATGCTCCCCTGGTTGGCCGCGTCGATGCCGCCGACCAGCACATGCACGTCGCGCTCGCGCGCGCGGGCGATCAGCGCGCGCATCAGCGCCTCGCCCAATCCCAGTCCGCGATGGCGGCCGTCCACATAGACCGAGTGCTCCACCGAATACTTGTACGCGGGCCAGGCGCGGAACGTGCCGTAGCTGGCGAAGCCCATCAGCTCGCCCGCCGCGTTCTCGAAGCCGATCACCGGAAATCCGCCCTTCTGCTTGGTCTGGAACCAGGTATCCATGGACTCGCGCGGCCGAGGCTTGTAGTCGTACAGCGCGGTGGACGTGGCGATGGCATCGTTGAAAATGGCGAGGATCTGGTCGGCATGGCGCTCGAGCGTGCAGTCGACCAGCGTGGCGCCCTCGGGCGCGGGGAATTCGGCGGACGGGTTCATGCGCTGATTGTAGCGATGGCCCACGCATCGCGACGCCAGCGCGGCGCGAAAAAAAACCGGCGCGAGACGCCGGTTCAAGCAGATGCTGCCGCTTCTGGCCACTCTGTCAGGCGGCGCGGCTCTCCACTGATCCTCCCGCCGCGCCAGCGCAGCGCAGGCCCGGACAATTGCGCCAGGCCAGTTCGTCCGCGTCCATGTCCAGGTCGAACAGGTCGTTGGCGGCGGGCCAGGGATGCCGGCGCGCGGCCGATCCCTCCATTTCCAGCACATGGCCGGCGAATCCCCTGGGCGAGCCGCCGCATTCGGCGAAGTAGCGGCGCGCGCTCAGGTCGACCACGTAGGTCGTCATGTCGTGGGTGAGTATGGCTACGAATTGGCCGTCGTCGCTGGCATAGGCGTATTGAAACTGTCCTTTGATCAGCTCGCCGCTCATGGGCCGGCCGGTCAGTTGGGACAAGGCACGCGTGACGATCTCGGTCAGCATGGGTCGTTCCTCCGAAAGATGCGCCGGCAGGATGCCGGCGGCGAAGGCGCGAACACAAGCACCGGCGCCGCGATGAACCAGCGGCGTCTGGCGTTGGACGGGAAACCTGCTAAGCGGCTGTCGCGCACCCCGTCTGCAACAGGTGATACGGTGCGGACAGCTTACACCCGTGACCGGGCGGTCTTCAAATCCACCGCACCGCGCCTGCTTGTTGCGTCGCAACACGGCATGACCGCGTGCCGCGCGGGCCGTTATGCGGCCGCGACCGGCGTGCAGCGGTCCCCATCACCATCGCGATCGGACGCCGCGCGCCAGTCCTGCTGACGCAGCCGATACAGCACATGCAGGCTGAGCGTATGGTCCTCGGCCAAGGCGGGATGCCGGAACGGGACGGGATCCTCGCGCATGCCCAGCTTCGCCATCACCGCCCGCGAGCGCCGGTTTTCCACCACCGTGAACGCGACGATCTCGGGCGCGCGCAACTGCTCGAAGCCCACCCTCAGCGCGGCCCGCGCGGCCTCGGCCGCATAGCCACGCCCCCAGTATGGGCGCGCCAGCCGCCAGGCGATCTCGATGCCAGGCGCGAAAGGCAGTGCGGACGACAGCGGCCGGATGCCGACGAAACCAATAAACGGCGCCACGCCTGGCGCTTCGACCGCCCAGACGCCCCAGCCATGCTCATCGATTTCGGCCGCCAGCCGGTCCGCCAGCGCATCGCTCTGCGCGGCGTCCAGTGGCACCAGGAATTCAGTGACTTGCGGATCGGCGTTCAGCTCGGCGAAAGGCCGGCGGTCGGCGGCGCGCCATTGCCGCAGCAGCAGACGCGGCGTTTCGATTTCCATAGACAGGGACATGCGGAATTCCTTGGGTGCGCGGCCCGGAACAGCCTGAACCTATCACACCGTATACACTCCAACGGATTCTGCCATGACCAAGGAATGATTCGCCATGCGCCTGTCCCTGTCGAAGCTGCCGCGCCCATTGGGCACGCTGCTGTTTACCTCCTTCCTGGCCTTCCAGGCCGGCGCCGCCAGCCTGCCGGCAGGCGTCACGGAGGCCGCCTCGATCGAAGGCATCACCGAGTACCGCCTTGGCAACGGCCTGCGGGTGCTGCTGGTGCCGGACGAGTCCAAGCCGTCCACCACGGTCAACATGACCTACCTGGTCGGCTCGCGCAACGAGAACTACGGCCAGACCGGCATGGCCCACCTGCTGGAGCACATGCTGTTCAAGGGCACGTCCACCACGCGCAACGCGATGGGCGAATTCTCGCGCCGCGGCCTGCAGGCCAACGGCTCGACCTCTGGCGACCGCACCAACTACTTCGCCAGCTTCGCCGCCAACCCCGAGACGCTCAAGTGGTACCTGGGCTGGCAGGCTGACGCCATGGTCAATTCGCTGATCGCCAAGGAAGACCTGGACTCGGAAATGACCGTGGTCCGCAACGAAATGGAAAGCGGCGAGAACAGCCCGTCCCGCATCCTGATGCAGAAGATGCAGGCGGCCGCGTTCCAGTGGCACAGCTACGGCAAGAACACCATCGGCGCGCGCTCCGACGTGGAAAACGTCGACATCGGCCAGCTGCGCGCCTTCTATCATCAGTACTACCAGCCCGACAACGCCGTGCTGATCGTGGCCGGCAAGTTCGACCCGCAGGCCACGCTCGCCGACATCGAGGAAACGCTGGGCAAGCTGCCCAAGCCCGAACGCGCGCTACCGCGCGAGTACACGGTGGAACCGGTGCAGGACGGCGAACGCTCGGTGACGCTGCGCCGCGCGGGCGGCACGCCGCTGGTCGCGGCCATGTATCACATCCCCGCCGCCGGCAGCGCCGACTTCGTGCCGCTGGACCTGGCCGCCACCATCCTGGCCGATACGCCTTCCGGCCGCCTGTACCACGCGCTGGTGCCCACCAAGATGGCCTCGGGCGTGTTCGGCTTCACCATGGAGCAGCTCGATCCCGGCCTGGCCATGTTCGGCGCGCAGCTGTCGCCGGGCAAGAACGTGGACGCGGCGCTCAAGACGCTGACCGGCACGCTCGAAACGCTGGACAAGAAGCCCTTCACCGCGCAGGAACTGGAACGCGCGCGCAGCAAGTGGCTGACCTCGTGGGAGCAGGTGTACAGCGATCCCGAGCAGGTCGGCGTGGCGCTGTCCGAAGCCATCGCCGCCGGCGATTGGCGCCTGTTCTTCCTGCAGCGCGACCGCGCCCGCAAGGCCACGCTGGGCGACGTGCAGAAGGCGGCCACGTCCTACCTGGTGCAGAGCAACCGCATCGAGGGCCGCTACCTGCCCACCGAAAAACCGCAGCGCGCGCCGCAGGCGCAGCGCGTGGACCTGAGCGAGGTGTTCAAGGACTACAAGGGCGACCCGGACTTCAAGAGCGCGTCGGCCTTCGACCCCTCGCCCGCCAACATCGACAAGCTGACGCTGCGCAAGAAGCTGGACCTGCCCAACGGCCCCGTGCAGCTGGCGCTGTTGCCCAAGGCCACGCGCGGCAACCGCGTGCAGGCACAGATGCAGATCCAGTTCGGCACCGCGCAGGACCTGCGCGGCCAGCGCGTCAATGCCGCCGCCGTGGCTGACCAGCTCAACCGCGGCACGGCCAAGCTCTCGCGCCAGGACATCCAGGATCGCCTGGACAAGTTGCAGGCCGAGCTGGGCTTCTCGGGCTCGGGCACCACGCTGCGCATCGCCATGTCCACCAAGGGCGAGAACCTGCCCGAGCTGACCACGCTGGCGCTGGACATCGTCCGCAACGCCAACTTCCCGAAGGACCAGTTGGAGGAGTACCAGCGCCAGCTCGAAACCTCGATCCGCAACGCCATGACCGAGCCCTCGGCGCTGGCCTCGCGCGCCCTGGCCCGCCAGGACAATCCGTGGCCCGCCGATGACCTGCGTTACGTGCCGACCTTCGACGAAGCGCTGGCCAGCGCCCGCGGCCTGAACCGCGACGCCCTGGCGAAATTCCACGCCAGGTTCTACGGCGCCGGCAACATCGAGTACTCGGCCGTGGGCGACTTCCAGCCCGAGGCCATCGAGAAGGCCATCAAGGCCGGCCTGGCCGGCTGGAAACGCGCGCCCGCCTATGAGCGCGTGGCCAATCCGTACCGCGAGATCGCCGCGCAGCGCTTCGATATCGAGACGCCCGACAAGGCCAACGCCTTCTACCTGTCGCGCATGCCGCTGAAGCTGCAGGACAGCGACGCCGACTATGCGGCGCTGTACCTGGCCAACTACCTGTTCGGCGCCTCGGAAACCTCGCGCCTGTGGAACCGCGTGCGCGAAACCGAAGGGCTGTCCTACAACGTGCGCAGCTCGCTGTCGGTGTCGGCATTCGAGCCGAACGCCTCGTGGAGCATCTACGCCATCTATGCGCCGCAGAACCGCGAGCGCCTGGAAAAGGCCGTGGGCGAGGAACTGGCCCGCGTACTGAAGGACGGCTTCTCGGACAAGGAGATCTCCGACGGCATCACCGCTCTGCTGAACTACCGCAACCTCGCCCGCGCGCAGGATGACGTGGTGGCCGGCGTGTGGCTGGACTACCTGGAGCGCGGACGCACCTTCGCCTGGTCGGCCGACATGGACAAGAAGATCTCCGCGCTGACGCCCGACGTGGTGAACGCGGCCATGCGCAAGTATCTGCGCCCGGACGCCTTCAGCACCGCCGTCGCCGGCGACTTCAAGAAAAAAGCGGCGCCCTGACGCCTAACAGGCGCGGCCTCGCCCGCCCCGCTGCTGCCCATCCAGCCCCTGCCTCGGCAGGGGCTTTTCTTTTGGCGCGCCGTCATGATGCGCCGCCCTGCCTGCCCGCACGGAGCTGCGCATGCCGCTACCCCACGCAGGTGCCTCCGCCCCCAGCCGGATCTCCCACGGCCGGCCAAGCCGCCCCGAAGGCATTCTCCCTTCCACCTGTGGGGCAATTCATAAGAAAGAAATTTATTACTCGGTTATTTGGAAAGATGTTTTCAACGAATGCGGGTTTATCCCAGGTGGGATAACGCGGAGAATTCAGTCATCGGGAACACATGACGAACCACGACGGAGACCCGCCGGATTCGCACCCTAAATCCAAGACACGGAGGTCTACCATGAAAACCCTGACTACCACCCTGCTGATTTCGCTGGCCCTGGTCGGCGCCGGCGCCCAAGCCGCCGATCTGTCGCAAGCCAAGAGCAGCGCCCAGGTCGCCACCGAACTGCAACAAGCCAAGGCCAGCGGCCAGTACACGTTCGGCGAGCTGGACTATCCGCCCGCCCTGCCCCAGGCAACCAGCCTGAGCTCGCAGCAAGTGAGCGATGAGCTGCAACAAGCCAAGATCAACGGCCAATACACCTTTGGCGAACTGCAATACCCGCCCGTCGCCGCCGCCCCCGCGGCCAAGGCCGCGAAGTCGCGCGCCGACGTGCAGGCCGAACTGGCGCAGGCCAAGGCCAGCGGCCAGTACACCTTCGGCGAGCTGGAATACCCGCCGATCGTGCGCTGAACCGGCCATCCGGTGAGCTGCTTGCTGTAGCCCGGCCGGCCTCGGACGGCATCATGGTCCGGGGCCGGTTTTTTCAGCTACGACAAGCGGATGCAGTGCAGCCGCGGCAGAGATGCCGCGGTTTTTTTTGCCCGTCGAAATAGGCCGCCAAGGCCGCGCGCCCTGCGGGCGCCAGCTGCCCCTAAAGGGGGCATTTCATCTTGGAGGCGGCCCTGCGATGAAAAATCCCCGCAAGGCATGACGCCCTTGCGGGGATACGCAAGCCGGGGCGCCAGATTGGCGCCCTATCCGGCGATTCAGCTGAAGAATTCCTTCACCCGGTCGGTCCAGGACTTGCTTTGCGGCGAATGGCGGTCGCCGCCGTCGTTCAGCGAGGCCTCGAACTGGCGCAGGATGTTCTTCTGCTCGTCGCTCAGGCGCACCGGCGTCTCGACCACCACGTGGCAGTACAGGTCGCCCGGATAGCTGCCGCGCACGCCGCGGATGCCCTTGCCGCGCAGGCGGAAGGTCTTGCCCGACTGCGTGCCTTCGGGGATCGAGATCTCGGCCTTGCCGCCCAGCGTCGGCACTTGCAGCTCGCCGCCCAGCGCCGCCGTGGTGAACGGGATGGTCAGCTCGCAATGCAGGTCGTCGCCGTCGCGCTGGAAGATCTGGTGCTTCTTGATGTGGATTTCCACATACAGGTCGCCCGGAGGACCGCCATTGATGCCCGGCTCGCCATTGCCGCTGGAGCGGATGCGCATGCCGTCGTCGATGCCGGCCGGAATCTTGACCTGCAGGGTCTTGTTGCGGCGGATGCGGCCCACGCCATCGCAAGCCTGGCAGGGATCGGTGATTTCCTTGCCGTTGCCGTGGCAGGTCGGGCAGGTCTGCTGCACGCTGAAGAAACCCTGCTGCATGCGGACCGCGCCCGAGCCGCCGCAGGTGCGGCAGGTCTTGGGCGAGGTGCCGGGCTTGGCGCCCGAGCCCTTGCAGGTGTCGCAGTTTTCCCAGCTGGGCACGCGGATCTCGGTGTCAAAACCGGCCGCGGCCTGCTCCAGCGTGATTTCCAGCGCGTATTTCAGATCGGCGCCGCGGTAGACCTGCGGGCCGCCGCCGCGACGACCGCCGCCGCCGCCGCCGAAGATCTCGCCGAAGATGTCGCCGAACGCATCGGCGAAGCCGCCGCCCATGCCGCCGCCCATGCCCGCGGCATTGGGATCGACGCCGGCGTGGCCATAGCGGTCGTAGGCGGCGCGCTTCTGCTCGTCGCCCAGGACTTCATAGGCCTCTTTGGCTTCCTTGAATTTCTCTTCGGCTTCCTTGCTATCCGGATTGCGGTCCGGATGGTACTTCATGGCCAGCTTACGATAGGCCTTCTTCAGTTCGTCGTCCGAGGCGTTCTTCGCCACGCCCAGGACTTCGTAATAGTCACGTTTTGCCATGATCGGTGGGCCCGGAAGCGAGCCTTCTTTTCAGTGCTACAGAATGAGTCCGCCCGGTAGGCGGAAAATCCGGCTACCGGGCGGCGCTGGGCAGGTCAGAGCCTGGCCATCAGTGGTCGCGCTTGACTTCCTTGAAGTCGGCGTCGACGACATTGTCGTCCACCGGCTTCGCGTTGTCCGCGGCCTGTTGCTGGCCCGCGGCCTGCTGCGCCTGCATGTCGGCGTACATCTTCTCGCCGAGCTTCTGCGAGGCGGTCGACAGCGCTTCCACCTTGGTGTCGATCGCGGCCTTGTCGCCGTCCTTCAGCACGGCTTCCAGGTCCTTGATCGCGGCCTCGATGCTTTCCTTCTCGGCGGCCTCGAGCTTGTCGCCGTATTCGGTCAGCGACTTGCGGGTGGCGTGCACCAGCGCGTCGGCCTGGTTGCGCGATTGCGCCAGCTCGGCCACGCGGTGATCTTCCTCGGCATTGGCCTCGGCATCCTTGACCATGCGCTGGATCTCGTCTTCCGACAGGCCCGAGTTCGCCTTGATGGTGATCTTGTTTTCCTTGCCGGTGCCCTTGTCCTTGGCGGACACGTGCAGGATGCCGTTGGCGTCGATGTCGAACGTGACTTCGATCTGCGGCACGCCGCGAGGCGACGGCGGGATGCCTTCGAGGTTGAACTCGCCCAGCGCCTTGTTGCCGGCGGCGATTTCGCGCTCGCCCTGGAACACCTTGATGGTCACGGCGGGCTGGTTGTCGTCGGCGGTCGAGAAGGTCTGCGAGAAGCGGGTCGGGATCGTCGTGTTCTTCTGGATCATCTTGGTCATCACGCCGCCCAGGGTTTCAATGCCCAGGGACAGGGGGGTGACGTCCAGCAGCAGCACGTCCTTGCGCTCGCCCGACAGCACGGAACCCTGGATGGCGGCGCCGGCGGCGACGGCCTCGTCGGGATTAACGTCCTTGCGCGGATCCTTGCCGAAGAATTCCTTGACCTTCTCCTGCACCTTGGGCATGCGGGTCATGCCGCCGACCAGGATCACGTCGTCGATGTCCGAGACCTTGACGCCGGCGTCCTTGATGGCCACGCGGCAGGGCTCGATGGTGCGCTCGATCAGTTCCTCGACCAGCGCTTCCAGCTTGGCGCGCGTGATCTTCAGGTTCAGGTGCTTCGGACCCGAGGCGTCGGCCGTGATGTACGGCAGGTTGATCTCGGTCTGCTGGCTGGAGGACAGCTCGATCTTGGCCTTTTCGGCGGCTTCCTTCAGGCGCTGCAGGGCCAGCACGTCCTTGGACAGATCAACGCCCTGTTCCTTCTTGAACTCGGAGATGATGTAGTCGATGATGCGCTGGTCGAAGTCTTCGCCGCCCAGGAAGGTGTCGCCGTTGGTCGACAGCACTTCGAACTGCTTCTCGCCGTCAACGTCGGCGATTTCGATGATGGACACGTCGAACGTGCCGCCGCCCAGGTCATAGACGGCGATCTTGCGGTCGCCCTTCTCGTTCTTGTCCAGGCCGAAGGCCAGCGCGGCCGCGGTCGGCTCGTTGATGATGCGCTTGACTTCCAGGCCGGCGATGCGGCCGGCGTCCTTGGTGGCCTGGCGCTGGCTGTCGTTGAAGTACGCGGGCACGGTGATGACGGCCTCGGTCACTTCCTCGCCCAGGTAGTCCTCGGCGGTCTTCTTCATCTTGCGCAGCACGTCGGCCGACACTTGGGGAGGCGCCATCTTGTTGCCGCGCACTTCCACCCAGGCGTCGCCATTGTCGGCCTTGACGATGGCATAGGGCATCAGATTGATGTCCTTCTGCACCGCCTTTTCGTCGAACTTGCGGCCGATCAGGCGCTTGACCGCGTACAGCGTGTTCTTGGGGTTGGTCACCGCCTGGCGCTTGGCCGGGGCGCCGACCAGGGTTTCGCCGTCGTCCATGTAGGCGACGATGGAAGGCGTGGTGCGGGCGCCTTCGGCGTTTTCGATGATCTTGACCTGCCCACCGTCCATGACAGCCACGCAGCTGTTGGTCGTGCCCAGGTCGATGCCGATGATTTTGCTCATGGTGGGTTTACCTTGAATGTATATCTATGAAAATAGAGAAAATTTACTGTCCCCGCATAACTGGGGCCGCCGGCAGGGTTTTTCAAGACGTCCCGGCGGAATTTTCCGGAGGCGGCTCACGCAGCCGGCGGATCGCCGCCGTGAACTGGGGCAGGCCCGGCCAGCCGGTGATGCGTCCCAGCCGCTTGCCCGCCCGGTACAGCACGAAGGTGGGCACGCCATGCAGCGAAAAGCGCCGGCCCAGCGGCTCGTCGGCGTAGACGTCGGCCTCGAACCAGCTCAGATCCAATTCCAGCAGCGCATCCCGGTGCAGCAGGGCGGTCTGCTTGAAGATATTGCAGTTGTAGCAGTCCTGCCCCCACAGGAACACGCAGCGCAGATCGTCGCCCGGCGCCTGGACCACGGCCGCGTCGAAACCGGCGGAATCGACACGGCGCATGCCGAAGGCCTCGAAAAAGCTGGCCGGGTCGAATTGGGGCGCGCTCATGGCGGGGGGGATCGTCCGGTTTCAGCCCTGGCCGGCGGACACCACCACCAATGCGGGCCGCAGCGTGCGGTCGGCAATGGCGTAGCCCTTCTGCAGCAGCTGCAACACGGTGTTGGCGGGCTGATCGGCCGGCACCGACGAAATCGCCTGGTGCAGGTGCGGATCGAACTTGTCGCCCTGGGCCGGCGCGATTTCCTTGAGCAGGTTGCGCTCGAAGGCGGCGGCCAGCTGCTTCAGGGTCACTTCCACGCCTTCGCGCAGGGTGTCCACGGTCTGTTCGGGCTGGGCCAGCGCGGCTTCCAGGCTGTCCTTGACCGGAACCAGGCTCTCGGCGAACGACTCGATGCCGAACTTGCGGGCCTTGGACACGTCTTCCTGGGCGCGACGGCGCACGTTCTCGGCTTCCGCGCGCACGCGCAGCAGCTGGTCATGCTGTTCATTGACGGTGGCCTGGGCGGCGTCCAGTTGGGCGCGCAGCTCGTTCAGCTCGGCCAGCAGGTCGTCCTGGGCGGCGGGGGCCGCGTCGGCGGCGGCGCCGTGCTCGGGCGTCTGGTCTGCGGGCTCGTGGGGTGCCGTCATGGGGAATCCTCCAAAAAGAATGGCTTTCGCAGACATGAATGGGGGCCAATACCCCTATTTCAAGCCCGGGATAGCGAAATATTCCCCGGCGGCGGAACCTTTGCGAAAAATCGGGGTCGCCCTACTTTTTTCTGTGCGGCTGGGCGGGCGCGGCCGGATCGCTGGCGGGAAAGCTGTCCTTCAGCGCCCGGTCGACCCGGGCCTCATCCGTTTCCGGCTCGGGATGGACGGCGATGGGGTCGCTGGCGGGAAAGGTCTCGGCCAGCGCCTCGTCCAGCTCATGCTCGACCTGATCCTCGTCCACCGGGGTAGCCACCGTCCCCTTTTTCACGGTCTTGCCAGTCTTGGGATCATGATGCATGAGCCTGCTCCTTCAAGTCGGTGAGTGCGCGCCCCACCCTTGCAGATGCCTGGCCGTCAAGCCTGCCAGGCCGGCGATCCAGGCCGGATCGTCGTTCAGGGCGGGAATGTAGCGGAACTGCCTGCCGCCGGCCTCGAGGAAGGCATGGCGGCATTCCTGGCTGATTTCCTCCAGGGTTTCCAGACAGTCTGCCACAAAACCCGGGCACACCACGTCCACGTCCGTCACGCCGGCGGCGGCCAGCATCTTGAGCGTGGGCTCGGTATAGGGCTCCAGCCAGCGGGCCGCGCCGAAGCGGCTCTGGAAGGTGACTTCGATCTGCTCGCGCGGCAGCGACAGACGCTGCGACAGCAGCCGCGCCGTTTCCATGCAATCGCGGTAGTAGGGGTCGCCCAGCTCGATCGAGTAGCGCGGCAGGCCGTGGAAACTCATCACCAGCTTCTGCGGACGACCATGCTCGCGCCAATAGGATTCGATGCGGCCGGCCAGCGCGTCCAGGTAGAACGCGTCTTCATGAAAACGCTTGATGAAGCGCAGCTCCGGCTGGTCGCGCAGACGCCCCGCGTGGCGGGTCACGGCGTCCACCACCGTGGCAGTGGTGCTGGCGGCGTACTGCGGATAGAGCGGCACGGTCAGGATGCGCTCGCAGCCCTGCGCGCGCAGCCGGCCGATCGCGTCCGGGATCGACGGGTTGCCATAGCGCATGCCCAGTTCCACCGTCGCGTCCACGCCCGCCTCGCGCAGCGCCGCGGCCACGCCCTCGGCCTGGCGGCGGCTGTAGACCATCAGCGGCGAGCCGTCCTGCAGCCAGATGCCGGCGTAGCGCGGCGCCAGCTTCTTCGGGCGCAGGGTCAGCACCAGGCCATGCAATATCGGCTTCCACAGATAGCGCGGAATTTCGATCACGCGCGGGTCGGACAGGAATTCGCCCAGGTACTTGCGGATATCCCTGGCCGTGGGAGCGTCCGGGGTGCCCAGGTTCACCAGCAGCACGCCGACCTTGCCCGGCGCGCGCGGCGGCGGATCCTCGTTGAAGGGATCGTCCTGCTCCGGTTCGGGCAGGTAGCGTTCGGGCCACAGGTACTTGAACAGGCGAAGAAACACAAAAACTCCCCTTCCTCCGCGAGGAGGATGCAGCTTTGACTGGGAACTACTGGTTGTGGCTGAGCGCGTTGGACAGCAGGCGCGCCGTGATGTCCACGATGGGAATGACGCGCTCGTAGGCCATGCGGGTCGGGCCGATCACGCCCAGAGTGCCGACCACCTTGCCGTCGACCCCGTAGGGCGCGGTGATGACGGACACCTCTTCCATCGGCACCAGCTGGGAATCGCCGCCGATGTAGATCTGCACGCCCTGCGCGCGGCTGGAGACGTCCAGCAGCTGCAGCAGGTCGGTCTTTTTCTCGAACAGCGCGAACATCTTGCGCAGCCGGTCCATGTCGGAGGCGATGTCGGTCACGTCCAGCAGCTTGCGCTCGCCGGAGATCACCACGGCATCGCCGTCCTCGGCCGCTTCGGCGCTGGCCTCGACCGCGGCCTGCATCAGGCGCGAGATGTCCTCGCGCAGCTGGGCGAGTTCGGTGGACAGCGTGCGGCGCACGGCGTCGAAGGACTTGCCGGCGAAATGGACATTGAAGAAGTTGCCGGCCTCCAGCAGCTCGGACTCGGCGTAGTCGCGCTGCACGAACAGGATGCGGTTCTGCACGTCGCCATCCGGCGTGACGATGATGAGCAGCACGCGCTTGTCGGACAGGCGGATGAATTCGATCTGGCGGAATATCTGGGCGCGCTTGGGCGTGAGCACCACCCCGGCGAACTGGGTCAGGTTGGACAGCAGCGCGGCGGCGGCATTGACGGCCCGGGTGGGCTCGGCCGCCGACAGCATCTCGCCCATGTTGCGCGGTTCCAGCTGGTACGACTGCACCGCCAGCAGGGAATCGACGAACATGCGATAGCCGCGCGGCGTCGGCACGCGCCCGGCCGAGGTGTGGGGGCTGTGGATCAGGCCCAGCTCTTCGAGGTCCGACATGACGTTGCGGATCGTGGCCGGGGAAAGATCGAAGACTTTGGATAGCGTCCGCGAACCCACGGGCTGCCCATCGGCGATATAGCGTTCGATCAACGCCTTCAGTAACGCGCGTGCACGGTCGTCCATGGCGGGTATTTTAGGGAATCTTTTCCAATTGAGGCGATTTTTGTCCCGCAAGCGTATATGCGGCCCCATATAATCGGCAAACTGGCCCATTCCGGGCAAGTGTCGCGTTTTCCAGCGTCGCCTTTTCTGATCCGCTCGCAGCCATGCACTTTCCCACCGTCGCCCTGATCGGCAGATACCAGGACACCGGCCTGGACGCACCGTTGCGGGCGCTCGCGCTCGCGCTCAGGCAGGCCGGTCGGCAGCTGCTGGTCGACGCCGACACGGCGCGCAACACCGGGCTCACCGAATTCCCCGCCGCCTCGCTCGAAGAGATCGGCCAGAACGCCTCGCTGGCGGTGGTCATGGGCGGCGACGGCACCGTGCTGGGCGCGGCGCGCCACCTGGCGCCCTTCGGCGTGCCGCTGGTCGGCATCAACCATGGGCGGCTGGGCTTCATCACCGACATCCCGCTGCAGGACTCGCAGGCCGCGCTAGCGCGCGTGCTGGAAGGCAGCTTCCAGATCGAGGAACGCATGCTGCTCGAGGGCAGCGCCTGGCGCGGCGAACAGCAGCTGTATTCGGCCACCGCGCTGAACGACGTGGTGCTCAACCGCGCCGGCCGCGGCGGCATGATCGAAGTCCGCGTCGAGCTGGACGGCGCGTTCATGTACACGCAGCGCGCCGATGGCCTGATCATCGCCACGCCCACCGGCTCGACCGCCTACGCGCTGTCCGCCAACGGCCCCATCCTGCATCCGGGCATGAACGCCATGGTGCTGGTGCCGGTGGCGCCGCAAACGCTGTCCAACCGCCCCATCGTCATTCCCGACAGCGGCGTGCTCAACATGACCCTGACCGCCATGGGGCGCGTGGGCGTGGGCGCCAGCGTGCACTTCGACATGCAGACCTGGTCCGACCTGCAACCCGGCGACCGCATCGTGGTGCAACGCTCGCGCCACAATGTCCGCTTCGTGCACCCCGAAGGCTACAGTTTCTTCTCCACCCTGCGCCGCAAGCTGCACTGGAACCTGATGCCGCAGGCCACCGACAACGTAGAGTAGTTAGCGCCCCCCATGCTGCGCACCCTGCATATCCGCGACTTCGTCATCGTCGAACAGACCGAGATCCATTTCGGCCCGGGCTTCACCGTGTTTTCCGGCGAGACCGGCGCGGGCAAGTCCATCCTCGTCGACGCCCTGGCCCTGGCGCTGGGCGAGCGCGGCGACGCCAGCGTGCTGCGCGAGGGCGCCGCGCGCGCCGACATCTCCGCCGTCTTCGATACCCCCGCGACGCTGCGTCCCTGGCTGGCCGAGCGCGAATTCGACGCTGACGAAGAACTCGCCCTGCGCCGCGTGATCGACGCCCAGGGACGCAGCCGCGCGTATATCAACGGCACGCCCGCCACCGTCGCGCAACTGCGCGAGCTGGGCGACAGCCTGGTCGACATCCACGGCCAGCACGCGCACCAGAGCCTGATGCGCCCGGACGCGCAGCGCGACCTGCTGGACGCACACGGCGGCCATGGCGAACTGCGCCAGGCCGTCGGCCAGGCCTGGAAGCTCTGGCGCGCGCTGGCCCGCCAGCTCGAAGCCGCCGAAAAAGACGCCGCCGGCCTGGCCGCCGAACGCGAACGCCTGCAATGGCAGGTGGAAGAACTCGACAGCCTGGACCTGGGCCAGGACGAATGGGACGCGCTGCAGTCCGAACATACGCGGCTGGCACACGCACAATCGCTGCTGGACGGCGCCGGCCAGATCCTGGAAGCGCTGGACGGCGACGGCGACTCGGCCCATCACCGGCTCAACTCGGCCGGCCAACGGCTGCAGCAGATGCTGCGCCACGATCCCGGCTTGCAGGGCGTGGTCGATGAGATCGAATCGGCCCGCATCGCCGTCAGCGAAGCCGTGTCCGACCTGAACAACTATGTCAGCCGCGTCGATCTGGATCCGCAGCGGCTGGCCGACGTCGAGGCCCGCCTGAGCGCGGTGTTCGAGACGGCGCGCAAGTTCCGCGTCGAACCCGACGGGCTTTGCGGCCTGCGCGAAGACCTGCACACGCAGCTGTCCGCCCTGCAGGCGGCCGCCGACATCGACAGCCTGCGCGAACAGACCCAGGCCGCCCAATCACGTTACGACGCCGCCGCGGCCAAGCTCGGCACGGCCCGGCGCAAGGTCGCCAAGGATCTCGGCAAGCTGGTCACCCAGGCCATGCAGACGCTGGCCATGCAGGGGGGCCGCTTCGAGCCGACGCTGTCACCCGCGACGCCGTCCGCGCACGGCAACGAACAGGTCGAATTCCTGGTGGCCGGCCATGCCGGCACCTCGCCGCGCCCCCTGGCCAAGGTGGCCTCGGGCGGCGAGCTGTCGCGCATCTCGCTGGCCCTGTCGGTCATCGCCAGCCGTGCGGCGCGCGTGCCCACGCTGATCTTCGACGAAGTCGACAGCGGCGTCGGCGGCGCGGTGGCCGAAGTGGTCGGCAAGCTGCTGCGCGAATTGGGCGAGCGGCATCAGGTGCTGTGCGTGACCCACCTGCCCCAGGTCGCCGCCTGCGCCAACAGCCAGTTCCTGGTCAGCAAGGCGGAATCGCGCGGCACCACCCGGTCCAGCATCGAGGCGCTGGACGACGCGGCCCGCGTCGAGGAAATCGCCCGCATGCTGGGCGGCATCAAGCTCACCGCCACCACCCGCGAGCACGCGCGCGAAATGCTGGAAGGCGCGGTCCAGGCCACGCGCTGACCCAGAAGACCGGTCGCCAGGGGCGCCCGTCGCTCGGCGCCCCGCGCTGATGATAAAAAAAGCCCCTTTCAATGAAAGGGGCTTTTGATTTCACCGACCCGCGACGAGCGCGGCGCGAATCGGGGGGAATCAGGCTTGCTGCGTCCGGACGCGGATCCCGGACACGGGGATCAACGCCCCTTCAGGCAGCTGCCGCAGATGCCGTACAGCACCATGGCGTGGCTTTCCAGCGCGAAGCCGTTGTCCTTGGCGACCTTCTGCTGACGCTTCTCGATGTCCGGATCCGAGAATTCCACGACCTTGCCGCAGTTGGTGCAGATCAGGTGGTCGTGATGGTCGCCGTCGTTCAGCTCGAACACGGCCTTGCCGCTGTCGAACTGGCTACGGGCCAGGATGCCGGCTTGCTCGAACTGGGTCAGCACGCGGTAGACGGTGGCCAGGCCGATCTCGACGTTCTCGCCGATCAGGGCGCGGTACACGTCTTCGGCGCTGAGGTGCCGTTGGTCGGATTTGCGAAAAATATCAAGAATCTTCAGGCGCGGGAACGTCGCCTTCAGCCCCATGTTTTTCAGTTCGCTTTGGTCGGTCATGGTGTAATCGCTCTCCGTCCGCGTTGGCATGGGCAAGGATCAGGGGAAAACCGCAAGCGGGCCGCCCGGAATTCATGCCGCCCCGCGGAACTATCCTTATGAAACCTTTATGATAACGGTTTTGTCTGCTTCCAAATAATAGGGGCGCGTAGTGTCCATGATTGCACGAATTCCCTCCCGTTCGCTGAAGACCGGCTTGGCCGTCGCCGCCCTGGCCTTCGCCCTCGCGGGCTGCTCGTCCGGCAAATGGGGTTTCCCGTACAAGGCGGGCGTCCAGCAAGGTAACTGGATCACCCAGGAACAAGTGGCCCTGCTGCAGCCCGGCATGTCCCGCGAGCAGGTGCGCTTCGCGCTGGGCAGCCCCACGCTGACCAGCGTGCTGCACGCCGACCGTTGGGACTACCCGTACTACTTCAAGCCCGGCTACGGCGACGCCCAGGAGCGCAAGTTCACGGTCTGGTTCGAGAACGACCGGCTGGTGCGCTGGGAAGGCGACAAGCAACCCGAGCTGCAGCCCTACCAGATCAACACGCCCAGCGCCCAGGGTGACGAAAAGGCCGAGAAGCGTCTGAACGAAGACGAAGCCCGCCTGAAGGAAGAGCAGGACGCCAAGAAGCGCGACAGCGCGGCCCCGGTCGACCCCGCCACCCAATACCCCGGCCAGCCGGGCAACGCGCCCGAGCCGCTGCGCTGACACCAAGGAATTCCCACATGCGTATTGCAATCGCAGGCGCCAGCGGCCGCATGGGCCAGATGCTGATCGAAGCCGTGCTCGCCGCCGACGGCCTGGAACTGGCGGTGGCGCTGGACCGCAAGGACTCGGCCTCGCTGGGCCAGGACGCCGGCGCCCCGCTGGGCAAGCAGACCGGCGTCGCCATCACCGACAACCTGGACGCGCTGTCCGGCGCCGACTGCCTGATCGACTTCACCCGTCCCGAGGGCACGCTGGAGCATCTGCAGGCCTGCGTGCGCCATGGCGTGAAAGCCGTCATCGGCACCACCGGCTTCGACGAGGCCGGCCGCGCCGCCATCGAGGTCGCCGCCCAGAAGACCGCCATCGTCTTCGCGCCCAACATGAGCGTGGGCGTGAACGCCACGCTCAAGCTGCTGGACATGGCCGCCCGCATCCTGAATTCGGGCTATGACGTCGAAGTGTTCGAGGCCCATCACCGCAACAAGGTCGACGCGCCCTCGGGCACCGCGCTGAAGATGGGCGAGACCATCGCCTCGGCCTGGGACGTGGCGCTGCCGGACGTCGCCACCTGGAGCCGCCACGGCGACACCGGCGTGCGCAAGCCCGGCACCATCGGCTTCTCGGTGCTGCGCGGCGGCGACATCGTGGGCGACCACACCGTGTCGTTCTGCGGCATCGGCGAACGCATCGAGATCACGCATCGTTCTTCCAGCCGCGTCACTTACGCGCAGGGCGCGCTGCGCGCCGCGAGCTTCCTGGAAGACAAGCACAACGGGCTGTACGACATGCAGTCGGTGCTGGGTCTCTAAGCGCGATCCGCCCATGCCGCCGCTGGCGGCATGGCGTCGGCCGACCGGCATGGCCGGCGCATGAAAAAGGCTCCCACGGGAGCCTTTTGCTTTTTCATGACCGCCACCGAGCATGCGCGATGCAGGTGCGCTCAGACCCGCACCGGCTCGGGCTCCAGCGCCACGCCATAACGCTCGGCCACCGCTTCCTGGATCGCCCCCGCCAGCGCCATGATGTCGGCCGCCGTGGCCCCGCCCCGGTTCACCAGCACCAGCGCCTGGCGGTCGTGCACGCCAGCCGCGCCCAGGCTGCGCCCCTTCCAGCCGCACTGGTCGATCAACCAGCCAGCTGCCAGCTTGTAGCCGCCATCGGGCTGCGCGTAGGAAACCAGGCCGGGAAAGCGCGCCAGCAGTTCGTCGCGCCGCGCCGCGGACACGATGGGGTTCTTGAAGAAGCTGCCGGCGTTCCCGGTCACCGCCGGATCGGGCAGCTTGGCGCGGCGGATCTCGCAGACCGCGTCGAAGATATCCCTGGCCGTCGGCGACGCCGTCCGCGACAGGCGTTCGTGGCGCTGCAGGTCCGGATACGCCAGCACCGGCCGCCACGGCCGGGGCAAGACGAAGCGCACGCTGACGATGACCCAGCTGCCCGGCGCGTCGTGCTTGAAACGACTGTCCCGGTAAGAAAAACAGCAATCCGCCGCGGACATGTCCACCATGCGCGCCTGTTGCACATCCCAGGCCGTCAGGCTGTGAAAGCGCTGGTCCAGCTCGACGCCATAGGCGCCGATGTTCTGCACCGGCGACGCCCCCACCGTGCCCGGGATCAGCGCCAGGTTTTCCAGCCCGTCCCAGCCCTGCTCGACGCAGGCCGACACGAAGCCATGCCAGTTCTCGCCGCCCGCCGCCTCGATCAGCCAGGCATCGGCGCGCGCCTCAAGCAGCCGGACACCCTGGAAGCGCACCCGCGCCACCAGTCCCGGCACGGTCTCGGGCAGCACCACATTGCTGCCGCCGCCCAGCACCAGCAGCGGCGCGCGCTCGCGAGCCAGGGCCGACAGGGCCGGCAATTGCGACGGCTGATCCAGCGTCACGCAGGCCCCGGCGCGGGACGCCAGGCCCAGGGTGTTGAGGCCGGAAAGATCCTGGGCGACCGGGAACAGCGTGGTTTTCGCGTCAGGCATGACAGGGGAATTTGACATGGGTGCTGCGGGGTTGCTATAGTTTCTGTCTTCGCTCATATTACTTGATTGAGTTTTTCGGTTTTTCTGCCAGTTGTCTAAATCAACGAGACAACAAGAAAAGCAAATCCGGCGGAAGAAAAAACCGCTGGCAAGACAAGCTCAAAAAAATCATGTAAGATGCGCGCCTTCTGATCGATAACCAAGTTGATCAGCGCGACAGCCGACAGGATCACGATTCTTCGGCACGCAATAAAAAATGCGGTTTTCGCAAGCCGTTGGCGCAAGCCAGCCGCCCAGAGGAAACCAATGCGGGAGTAGCTCAGTTGGTAGAGCGCAACCTTGCCAAGGTTGAGGTCGCGAGTTCGAGACTCGTCTCCCGCTCCAAATTTTGATCCGCAGGTTTTCATGCCTGCGGATATCGAGAAAGGGCCGAAAGGCCCTTTTTTCATTTCCGCCCCCCTTCCCCACGACACTGGTCGCCGTTCAGAGCCAAGCCTAGAATACAAAAAACAAAGGCTGGAATTTCCTGGGGGGAACATGCCATGACCGTAATCAGCCTGTCGACTGATGTCATGCCGCCATCCGAACGCGCTGAATCCTGGCGAGACTTCATCTCCAGAACGATTCACAACGTCTCCGTCGAAAGGATATCGGCCAAGGACTTTTCCGCCAGGATCAGCGCCAGGCAACACGATGGCATCCGCTGCGCATCGTTCTGGACCAAGGCGCACGATGTCTGCGGCAAGCGTGAGACGCTGGGCAATGCCGGCGCATCCGGCTATCTCGTCAGCTGGCAGATGGAAGGCACGGCGGAGATCACGCACGACGAACAACGCCGGATCCTGGTTCGTCCGGGGGATGTCACCATCATAGACAGCCGCCGCCCGATGAAAGTCTGCTTTCCTGGAAGCGTGCGCAGAATCGTCGCCAACCTGCCTGCGGCCGCGGTCGAAAAGTCGCTGCCCGTCTTGCAGCACATCCACAGCATGCCCCTTGCGCCCGCTGAACCATTCGCCGCCATCCTGCGGTCCTATCTGGTCGAATTGTCCACGGGAAACCATGCGCTGAAACTCGGCGACGGCGATCTGCTCGTGGAGAACATCTGCAATCTGCTGCGGGTGATCGCGCATCGCCAGGATGTCTACATGACGCCTCGCGAGCTTCAGCGCGCGGCGATTGCGCGGTTTGTTTCCCGCCACGCGAGTAACCCCGATCTCTCACTGGACGACGCCGCCGCTCACCTGAAGATGTCCAGCCGCTTGATCCAGAAGGTGCTGCATGAGCAGGGCACCAGTTTCTCGAACATGCTGCTGCAGGAAAGGCTGGAACTGGCTCGGACACAACTTCTCGCCTGCCACGACCGGATATCCGGCATCGCCTACGCATGTGGCTTCAATGACATATCCCACTTCAATCACGCCTTCAGGAAACGATTCGGCATGACGCCGTCCGACGTCCGTTCGGCCGAACCCGCCGGTCGGCGCGACGCCTAGCATTTCCCCTGCCCTCCAGCGCCTTTCAGGCGCGACTGCCCCTGAACACCTGTTCATGGAGCGCATGACCCAGGGGATGGGAAAAATCAAGGAATGCATCCAGGATGTTGTAGTGATTCTTCCCCTGGACCTGCAGATAGCTCACGTCATAGCTTTTGCCCTGGAGCGCCTGGGCGTAGTCCCTGGATTGCCGGATGTACTCGCCCGTTTCGTGTTCCGCCACGGCGATCACATAGGGCACCCGCCGTCTTGGCGTGCGGAACATGCTCGAATTCCTCAAGGACTGGGCCTGATCCAGCCGCAGATATTGATTGAGGAAAGAAAGCCGCCGCGCCTCCTGGTCATAGATTCCGCTTAGCGAGATGGCCGCCTTGATGACGTCATCCGGCGCGCCATGATCATCCCAGCAGGCTTCCAGCGCGCGCGCGACGATATGCGCGCCGGCGGAGTGGCCGGAGATCGTGATCGCATTGGGATCGCCTCCCATGATGCGGGCGTGCCGATACACCCAGGCAATGCTGCGGCGGGTCTGCGCCACGATGTCGTCCAGGCCGACCGCGGGACACAGGCCGTAATTCGGGATGACAACGACCGCGCCCCGCTCGACCAGCGGCCCGGCCACGAAGCTGAAGTTGTACTTGTCCTGCGAGCGATAGCCCCCGCCATGGAAGAAGATATGCACGGGCGCCCCGCAAGACCTGGACTGGAAAAAGATATCCAGCGTCTCGCCTTCCTCGCCGCCATATGGGACATCCGGCGAAAACAGCAGACTGGCCCTGGCCGCCGCGCTTCTGGCGTTGTAGTCGTCGAAGTACGGCCTGGTGTCGCCTACATGAGCCGCGGCGTTGTACTCGCGATCGAGTTCCGCCTGATCCAGATTCCGATAGACATGTTGCGGCATCCCGCGCCCCTTGAAGTTCATCGAGCGCCTACTGCGGCTCGATACCCGAAGACTTGATGAGTTCCCCCCAACGGCGGGTGTCCGACGCGATGTCGGCCGCGAACGCCGCCGGCGCATTGGCCGCCGCGGAGATTCCCAACTTCTCGAACTGTGCCCGGACCTGTGGATCGTCAAGCGCCTGAGCAACCGCCGCCGCCAATTTCTCGCGAACGGCGAGCGGTGTCCCGGATGGCGCGCCCAGGCCCCACCAGTTCGATACGTTCAGGCCGGGCACGCCCGACTCCGCCGCCGACGGCGCATCGGGATAGCCCGGCAGGCGCGAGGGCCAGGCAGTCGTCAATACATGAATCCCCTTGGCCCCGCTGGCCACCTGCTCCAGCCCGGCCGATACGCTGGCGAAATAGACCTGCACCTCGTTGGCAAGCAAGGCGCGCACCGACTCCGCATTGCCCTTATATGGCACGTGCTCCATCCGCACGCCGGCCAGGCGCGCGAACAACAGCCCCGCCAGGTGGGGCGCCGTGCCCACTCCCGAAGAGGCATAGAAGAACGTGCCCGGCCGTTCCCTGGCCAGCGCGATGAAGGCCTGCACATCCTTGACCTGCACGGCGCCGCTTGCATACATGACATACGGCGTTTCAATGACCTTGGACACCGGCGCCAGCGGCTTGATCGGCCTTTCGATCAAGGATCGATACACGAACTGGTTGATCGCGTAGTTGTTGACCGCGGCCATCAGCAGCGTATGGCCGTCAGGCGCGGCGTTGGCGACGAAATTCGTGCCGATGTTCCCGCCCGCGCCCGGACGATTCTCAATGATGATCTTTCCCTTCAGCGCCTGCTCCATTCCTGGCGCGATCAGCCTCACGACCATGTCTCCGGTGCTGCCCGCCGCGTAGGGCACGATGATGTGAATGGGCTGGGACGGGTACGCGCTGTCGGCCGCTAGGGCGGCGGTGGACAGCATCGCGGCGATGCAGAAGATGATTCGACCGATGATGGACCTGAGCATGGCGTCCCCCTTGGAATATGGCGCACGGTGAGCGGGCCAGGAAACCTTACCGTAGCCAGGAAACGGCGCTTGGTCTGTCGCGCATCTTGAATGGTCGCAAGCGCCCGGCACTACCCATGGGGCGGCGCGGTCGCCCCGGCATGGCCCGGAAAGACAAGCCCGGCGCGCAGACATCGCGCTGGCACAAGCTATCTGCGCTTCGCGCCAAGACTTGTTTCACGGCCGGCCTTCAGAATCATTCCATCGGAGACCATACCGTCGCGGACATGAAGACCAGCCTGACAGATGAGCAGCTCGCCGATCCCGCGATCGCGGAAGCGGACAGAATCCTGAATACGTGCCAGCACTTCGGCTTTTGCACGGCGGGATGCCCCACTTACGTTCTGCTGCACGACGAGAACGATGGCCCGCGCGGCCGCATCGATCTGATCAAGGAAATGCTGGAAAGCCAGCGCGCGCCGACGCCGCGGACCGTTGCGCACATAGACCGATGTCTTTCCTGCATGTCGTGCATGACCACTTGCGCGGTGAAAGTCGACTACATGCATCTGGTCGATACGGCGCGCGCGCACATAGAGGACAACTACCGGCGTCCGCCTGGACAGCGCATCGCCCGAGCCTTGCTCGGCCGCGTTTTGCCGCGCCCCGCCCTGTTCCGGATGGCGCTGGGTCTGGGCCGCCTGGTCAGGCCCTTCTCGGCGGCGTTGCCGCCCTTCCTGCGCAGCGCATTGCGCCTGATTCCCGAACGACGCCGGGCAGGCCTGCGCCAATACCGCTACCCCGCCCGCGGCGAACGGAAGTGGCGCGTCGCCTTGCTGGCGGGTTGCGTGCAGCCCGTGCTCTCGCCGCACATCAACGACGCGACGATACGCCTGCTGACGCGCCTGGGTTGCGAAGTGGTCGTACCGGCCTCGGCGGCCTGCTGCGGCTCGTTGAATCTGCACATGGGCAACCGCAAGCAGGCCCGAGAATTCGCCAAGGCCAACGTGCGGGCCTGGATCGCGGAAATCGACGGCGAGGGCCTGGACGCCATCCTGGTCAATGCATCGGGCTGCGGCACAACCGTCAAGGACTACGTCCATCTGTTGCAGGACAGCGACCACGCCGTCGCGGCCGCGCGCGTATCCGCGCTGGCGCTCGACATCACCGAATGGCTGATGCGCATGAATCCGCCCGACCCGCCCGCTCCCCGGCGGCACCACGTTGCCTACCATGACGCGTGTTCCCTGCGCAACGCGCAGAAGGTCACTGACCCGCCGCGCGCGCTGCTGCGCAAGGCAGGCTACCTCGTGCAGGACATACCGGAAGCGCACTTCTGCTGTGGTTCCGCGGGAACCTACAACCTGCTGCAGCCCGACCTTGCCCGGCAGCTGGGACAAAGGAAAGCAATGAACATCGCGGGCCTGGCGCCCCAGATCATTGCCGCGGGCAATATCGGATGCATCACGCAAATCGGCCAGTACAGCGACGCGCCCATCGTACACACCGTCGAGCTGCTCGATTGGGCCTACGGCGGCCAGCGGCCGTCGGCGCTGGAGGACATCGCGCTCGAAGAACTGCCCGCGCCGACCACAGCCGAGGGCAGCGCTCCCGGGACGCAAGCCTCAGCCGTCGTCAGGCTGCACAAGAAGACCAAGCCCGACGGCGACGACGTCGGGATCTGGTGATCCACGCCTATCCACAGGAGACATCATGAATGAGGGAATGCAGGGCTTCCTGCGGGAAGTCGCCGCCGGCATCGGCGAACAGTGGGTGGACACGCGGCGGGAAACGCTCGCCCGCTACGGCGAACATACCCTGCCGGCGCCGGTCCGGGAACCATCGGCCGTGCTGTTTCCAGCGTCAACGGAACACGTGCGCGCCATCGTCCTTGCGGCCAATCGGTGGCGCATCGAGCTATACCCCATCAGCACGGGCAACAACATCGGGCTGGGCTCCCGGGCGCCGACCAGCGCCGGCCAGGTTGTGGTGGATCTGGGATACCGCATGAACCGCATCCTCCAGGTCAACGAGGAAACGTGCTACGCCGAACTCGAGCCGGGCGTCAGCTTTCAGATGCTCCATGACGAACTCGCGCGGCGCGGCAACAAGCTGATGGTCTCCGCGACCTCCGGCCCGCCACATGGCGGCATCATTGGCAACGCGCTGGACCGAGGGGCCGGCTACGGCCCCTACTTCGACCACTTCGGCATGCTTTGCGGGATGGAGATCGTCCTGGGCAATGGCGACGTCATCCGCACCGGCGACGGCGGTCTGGATACCGAGGATCCGATCAACTGGCATGTCTCCAGGTTTTCATCGGGGCCGGCGCTGGACGGACTCTTCGCGCAGTCCAATTTCGGGATTGTGACGCGCGTGGGCATCTGGCTCATGCCCCGACCGCCCGTCTCGCGCTCCTTTCATTTCGTCTTTCCGGATGACGAGGACATAGAACAGATCATCGATCTCTGCCGCCCCCTGAAGCTCTCCAATTTCGTGCCTAGCCTGTTCCGCGTGGCGAATGATCTGTATGCGCTGGCTCCGGAGGAACGCAACCCCGAATACGTGGCCGGATCGAAGGATGGCATCTCGGATGCGGGACGCGCCGCCTTGCAGCGCAAGCATGGGCTGGGCGCCTGGCAGGTGTCCGGCATGTTCTATGGCCCGTCCGACGCCGCGCTTGAGCCGCAGATCCAGCGCGTGCGGGCGCATTTCGAGCGCAGCGGCAAGGCCCGCTACATCAGCCACGAGGAAGCGCAGAACATGGCGCCTCTGCGCGTGGCGATCGATTCAATGAACGGCCGCCCCAGCGCGAACGAATTGGGCATGCTGCAGTGGCGGCCCGGCAGCGGCAACTCATGGTTCCTGCCCGGCACGCCCATGGTGGGCAAACAGGCCCTGGCGCTCGATCGTCTCGGGCGCGCCATTTTCGCCAAGCACGGGATGGACTACATCGTCATGCACGTCGCGTCCGCGCGATTCGCGCGGGGCCTGCATGTCCTGGTCTGGAACAAGGACGACAAGAACGAAAACGCGCGGGCCGATGCCTGCTATCGGGAGCTGGCCGAAACATTCGCCAGGCACGGCGTCGGCGTTGGCCGCGCCCCGGCGGACTACCACGACCTGCACATGCGGCAGATGATCCCGGAACTGCGCGACGCCTGCGCCGCCATCAAGAAGGCGCTTGACCCCAATGGAGTCATCAGCCCAGGAAAATACGGGATTCCCACGGAGAAATGATGATGGCGCATGACGACAACTGGCTGGGTCCGAAAACGGGCTCGCACATGGTGGTCGCCGGCGGCTGCGGCGGCATCGGACGCGAACTCGTCGCCCAGGCGCTGGCCCATGGCGTGAACGTCACCGTGCTGGACCTGCCCAAGGCCATCCGCCCCGACTGCCGCGTTGCCGGCGCCCGCTACGTCGGCTTTGACGCGCTTGAAGAGCAATCCATCATCGAGGCGGTCGGACAGATCCGGAGCGCCTGGCGGAACGTCGATGCATTCGTGTTCCTCTGCGGCTATCCGATACTGCCGCGCCGTCCCTTGGCCGAGGTCGCGCTGTCGGCATGGAATGACCTGATGTCAGTGAACCTGACATCCGCGCATATCCTGGTACGCGAGCTGCTGCCGCTGTTGCGTGCCAGCGAAACGCCCTCGATAACGACCGTGGCATCGAGCCTGGGCTACCAGGTCATGCCGGGCATGGGCGCCTACGCCGCGTCCAAGGGCGCCCTGGTCAGCCTGACCAAGGCATTCGCCATGGAACTGGCTCCTCATGTGCGCGCCAATGTGGTGGCGCCTGGGGCCGTCGAGACGGCCTTTCTGGGGGGAGGCACCGGACGCGAGGACATCGTGAGCGACCGTGGCTGGTTCGACCAGCTGAGCGACAAGTATGTATCCTCCATACCGCTGGGCCGCGTTGCCAGCCCCGCCGACATCGTCGGGCCCATCCTGTTTCTTTCCGGACCGGGTGCCGGCTACATCACGGGGCAGGTCCTGCACCTGAACGGCGGCAGGTTGACCCCTTGAAGGTTGAAGATGGATATGCGGCAGCTCGAGCATCAGTATTTGACGGGACAACTGCGCACGGCGTTCCTGCGGCAAAGCCGGGAAATGGCGGAATGCTGGGCCGGGAATGGCAATCCCGCCGTCTGCCAGGCGCTTGACGGAGACGATCACTTCAGCGTGCTCAAGATGGCGACCGACGATCCTGGCCCGATCGTGGAACAGGCGCTCGCGTTCATCTCGCGACCCGGCTAGCGGCGCGGGCCACCCGGACCTGGGCGCGCCAACTGCGCAAGCGCCACGGCCAGCCCTTGTCCGCTACTGCCGCAGCAACTCTCCGATCTCGCGCGCCGCGCGGCGCAACACAGGCAGCACCTCGCGCACCCTTGCGTCGGTCATGCGGCCGTGCGTGGTCGCCACGGTCACGGCCGCCAGCAGCAGGCCGCTGTCGCTGTGCACCGGCAGGCCGACCGCGCTGATGCCCGGAACCGCGCGATTGGCGATCAACGCGTAGCCGACCTTGGCGGCCTGCGCGCAATGCGTCCGCACGTCGCGCGCGTCCAGGTCGCCGTAGGCGCCCAGGCGCGGCGCGATGGCATCGATGATCCCTTCCTGCTCCGCCGGCGTCAGATTGGCCAGCAGCGCCAGGCCGCCGGCGCTCACGCCCAAGGGCTGGCGGCTGCCCATCGGCAGGGCCGGCGTCTGGATCGGATAGCCGCCCTGGACGCGATTGATGCATACCGCATCGTTACCGCTGCGCACGAACAGGAAGCTGGTATCGCCAGTCTCCACGGCCAGGCGAGTCAGGGCGGACATGCTCAGATCGCGCAGGTTGAACCGATGCGCGGCGGCCAGGCCCAGCTCGAAGACCAGCGCGCCGAGCCGATAGCGGCGCGTCGCCGTGTCCTGCACCGCCATGCCTTGCGCGACCAGCGCCCTGAGCAGCCGATGCATGGTCGGCCGCGCCAGGCCGGCGGCGCTGGCCAGATCGACCAGCCTCATGCCGGCGTCGGCCTCGCGCGCCAACAACTTCAACACCTGAATGGCCCGGGTGATGCCCTGGGCGCCGTTCACGGTTTCTATGGCTAGGCTCATCGTCAGTCCAATTGATGGAATTTAATTTATTTCACTTGGTGGGCCTGCATTCAGCAACCTAGCATGTCTTCGCGATGTATCCGGGTCAAACCATTCCAACATCTTTTCCACTATTTGGAATAGTTGGCCCACCGCAATGATTCCTTGCTGGAGCGAAGCCGATGCAGCCGTCCCCTCCCCCCTGGTCCGCGCGCGACCGCGTACCCTACGAACCGATCACCCACCGCGCGCCCTTCACGCTGCCGGGCAATGCCCGCGTCGCCGTATGGACCATCGTCAATGTAGAAAACTGGCAGCCGGGGCTGGCGATGCCCCGTGCGGTGCTGCCGCCGCCCATGGGTCAGCCGCTGCTGCCCGACATCCCCAACTGGTGCTGGCACGAATACGGCATGCGCGTCGGCTTCTGGCGTTTCCTGGATGTGTTGAACGCGCGCCGGCTCAAGGCCACGCTCGCAGTGAACGGCACGGCTTGCCAGCTATACGCCCCGGCCTGCCAGGCCGCGCTCGACGCCGGCTGGGAATTCATGGGCCACGGGCATGTGCAGCAGCCCATGCATCGCGTGGCCGACCAGGCCACGGCGATCCGCGACACCATCGCCGCCATCAAGGCCTTCACCGGCCGCGCGCCGCGCGGCTGGGAAAGCCCCGGCCTGACGGAAACCGACGACACAATCGACCTGCTGGCCGAGGCGGGCATCGAGTATGTGGCCGACTGGGTGCTGGACGACCAGCCCGTGCCCATCAGGACGCGCTCGGGCGATATCGTGTCGGTGCCCTATACCGTGGAGCTCAACGACGTGGTGATATCGGCCGTGCAATTACACGGTTCCGATGAACTGCTGCTGCGCGGCCGCGACCAGTTCGACCAGCTGTACCGCGAGGGGGCCGACATTCCCCGCGTGATGGCCATCTCCATCCACCCCTATCTCACCGGCGCGCCGCACCGGATCCGCTACCTGGCGGAACTCTACGACCACATCCTGTCGCATCCCGACGTGCTGATGTGCACGGGCGAAGAGATCCTCGACATCTACCGCGCGCAATCGCAAGGAAACCGGCCATGAACGGCGTGCCCGGCCTGACCCCGCCCCGCATCCTGCTGCTCGGCACCGGCGGCACCATCGCGATGGCCTCGGACGCCGGTGGCGCCATCAAGCCCGCCCTGCAGGCCGACGAACTGGTCCGCGCCGTCCCGGCGCTGGAGCGGATCGCCGCGCTGGAAACCGTCGCCTACTCGAACAAGCCAGGCGCCACGCTGACGCTGCGCGATCTCGCCAGCCTGTCCGACGTGATCGCGGACGGCTTCGACCGTGGCTGCCAGGGCGCCGTCGTGGTGCAGGGCACGGACACCATCGAGGAAACCGCTTTCGCCCTGGAACTGCTGGCGCGGAGCACGCTGCCCGTGGTCGTGACGGGCGCCATGCGCGGCGCCCAGGCGCCGGGCGCGGACGGTCCGTCCAACCTGCTCGCGGCCGTGACCGTGGCCGCCTCGCCGGACGCCGCCGGACTCGGCACGCTGGTGGTCCTGGGCGACGAGGCCCATGCCGCGCGGCACGTGCAGAAGACCCACACCACCCTGCCGTCGGCCTTCCGCTCGCCCGGCGCGGGACCGCTGGGCACGATCCAGGAAGGCCAGTTCCGCCTGTTCGGCTGGCAGGCGCCGCTGCCGGCCGTGCGCGTCGCGGCCGCGCGACTGGACGAAACCCCGGTCGCCTTGCTGCGCATCGGGCTGGACGACGACGGGCGCATGCTGCGCGCGCTGCCGCAACTGGGCTACCAGGGCGCGGTCATCGAAGCCATGGGCGCGGGCCACGTGCCGGCGTGGCTGGCGCCGGACATCGGCGAACTGGCGGCGCGGATGCCGGTCGTGCTGAGCACGCGCGTGGCGGCGGGTCCGGTGCTGCGCATCACTTACGGCTTCCCCGGATCCGAGAGCGACCTGCTGTCGCGCGGCGCCATCCACGGCGGCAGCCTGGGCGGACTCAAGGCCCGGCTGCTGTTGCGCCTGCTGCTGGCGGCGGGCTATCAGGGCGCCTCGCTGCGCGCCGAGTTTGCCTGCCGCAGCCTGGCCGACGCCTGAGCGCGGCCACGTCATCCCCATCAACGCCCACACAGGAGTTCCCCAAATGCAAAAGCGCCATGCCGCACTCGGGATGTTCGCCGTGCTGTTGTTCTCGTATGTCATCAATGCCATAGACCGGCAACTGTTCTCGGTGCTGGCGGCCGATGTCCGCAATGCGCTGGATCTGAGCCTGCCGCAGGTGGGACTGGCGTCCACGGTCTTCACGCTGGGCATGGGCGTGGCGGGCATTCCGACCGGCTACCTGCTGGGCAAGATGTCGCGCAAGTCGGTCACGCTGATCGGCCTGGTGATCTTCTCGGCCGCGACCTACCTGACCGCCTACTCGCGCGGCCTGCCCGACCTGCTGCTCTACCGTTTCGTCTCGGGCCTGGGCGAAGCCATGCAGCTGACCGCCCTGCTGGCCATCGGCACGAGCTACTTCTTCCAGCACCGCGCGGTCGCCGCCAGCTCGTTGAACTTCACCTTCGGCATCGGCGCCATCATCGGCCCCAACCTGGGCGCCGCCATCCTCGGCGCCACGCACTGGAAAATGCCCTTCATCGTGTTCGGCCTGTCCGGCATCGTCGCCTTCGTACTGATCGTGCCGCTGGTCAAGCCCTGGTTCAGCGAAGCGCGTCCGCAACCCGATCCGGCCGCGAACCGCGCCGGCGCGCCGGCCGATCCCGCGCTGGACAGCCTGTGGGCCCCGACGCCGCTCATGCTGGCCGTCGCCACCGCCTTCGCCGGCCTGTCCATCTACGGTTATCTGGGCCTGTACCCGACCTATCTGCGCGACGCGCTGGGCTTCACGCCCAAGCAGGCGGCGGGCGCGGTCAGCTTCTACGGCCTGGGCGCCCTGCTGTCGCTGCTGGGCGGCTGGCTGGGCGACCGCTACGACTACCGCAAGCTGCTGTTCTTCTCGCTGCTGATCTCGGCCGTGGCCGGCGGCCTGCTGTTCACCGAACTTGGCCGTTCCCTGGCGCTGCACGCGACGCTGTCCTTTGTCTTTGGCGCGGCCATCAGCGGCATGGTCTACGCCAATCTGTCGGCGGGCATCATCAAGTCGGTCAGCAGCGCCAAGGCCGCGCAGGCGTCCGGCCTGTTCGTGGCCAGCCTCTACATCCCCGCCGCTTTCGCGGGCTACCTGCTCGGCCACCTGAAAGGCGGAATGGGCTGGACCCTGGCCGGCATCCTGCAGGTGTCGGGCTGCGCGCTGCTGGCGGCGCTGCTGGCCATCATGGCGGGCGCGCGGCGCGCGGATTGAGCGCCCTTGAAGCGACCGCCAGCCTCATGCGCCGGCGCAAGCTGCCTGCCCTGAAAAAGGCAGGGCCCGGCGCAATGCCGGGCCCCGCTCCACAGACTCCGGACTCCCCTGCCCGTCCCATGGGACTGGCCGACGGGAAGCCGGATCCGCTACCGCTTTACTTCACGGCGGTCCAGGCTTCCGACCAGTTCAGGCCCGTGCCCGGCGCATAGTACTGCGCCGACTGGCCGCACCAGTTGGTGTAGGGCCACGGCTTGCACTCGAAGTCCTGGCCAGCGTTGCTGACGCGTTCGCCGGCCTTGTAGGCCGTGCCTTCCTTGTAGGCCGGGTACTTGCCGCCGCCGGTGCCGCCGCCGCCCTGGTCCTGCTTCTTGACCGTGACGGTGTGCTCGGCCGAGGACGAGCCCTTTTCATTGGTCACGGTCAGACCGAACGTGTAAGCCTTGTCCTGCGACAGCTTGGGCGCGACGAAGCTCAGGTCGGCCTGGTTCACCGGGGCCGTGATACCGGCCGGCAGCTTCCACAGATACGTCAGCTTGCCGCCGCCGTTGTTCGAGTTCTTGCCCGACAGCAGCACGGTGGCGCCGCCCTCGGCGGTGGCCGGGCCGGTCAGCTTGGCCGTCGGCGGCACGATGCCGGTGGGGGGATCGACGGGCTCCGGACCGCGCTGGTCGACGGCGAAGCTGTAGACCTTGTTCAGGCCGTAGACTTCGTTGCCGTTGGCAACCGGCTGCGGCACGACCTTGCCGTCGGCGCCGAGCTTGCCCAGGCGGACGATGCCGGACGCATTGTTGGTCTTCTGGGACAGCACATACTGCCACTGCTCGGGCTTTTCCTGGCCCTTGGACACGATGATCGAATGGCTTTCCAGATCGCCGCCGCGCACCTTGTCGAACACGCGCAGGGTCATGGTCGAGCCGGTCTCGACCTGGCCGCCCTCCAGCGTGCCGCTGGCCTTCCACTGCATGTCGACGGGCATCACGTCCACGTTCGAGCACGAGTAGAAGCCTTCCTTGGCATCCCCCGGATCACGCTGCCAGACCGTGTAGATGACGCGCTTGCCGGTGTACTGGGCCGGGATCTTCACGTCCAGCTTGGTAATCTTGTCGTCACCGGGACGGTCCAGCCAGCCCGAATCGCCGATCAGTTCCAGATCGGACCAGCGCAGGCCGGCCTTGGGATCGTAGCTGTCCTTGCTGATGTAGGTGCGGAAGTACTTGGTGATGTGCGGAGCGGTCTGCTGGTACTTGAACGTCAGCTTGCCGTCCGCGCCCGGCGTCAGGACCGTGGTGGGCCAATCATAGTTGCCGTCGATTTCCTTCCAGTCTTCCTTGCCGCCAGCGCACAGCAAGCCGTCGGGAATGTAGTCCTGATGATTGTCCAGCACGCCGCCCACCGCATTGGACATCCAGCTGGACGACTGCGAGGCGATCTTGCCGCAGCCGCTGTGCTTGGGATTGCTCCAGGGGGTATCGAACTTGTTGCACGCGTATTCGCGGCTGGGCGGGTCGATCAGGGAACCGTGGGCGTTGGCGGAGGTCGGAGCCATGGCCATCAGCACGGCCTGGGTCAGGGCCGCGACGGGCAGCGCCATCTTGACCGCGTTGCGCAGGGAAGCACGCATCTCTGTTGAGTCCTTTGAATGTGAGAATGAAGGTGAGCGCCAACGCGAATCCGGATGAAGCCGCGAATCGCGAAAGCGGGCGCATTATGTGGACCGCCCTTCATTCGAAAAACCATTCTCAAGAGAGCCTGAATATCGGAGCGCCAGCTGGCCTGAACCTGCGCTGCGCGCACCTCGTCCCGCGCCTCGCCCGCCGCTCCAGCCGCGCCGAGGCCGGCATTGCCCCTTCGATAAAAAAAGGCGCCGTCAAGGCGCCTTACTCCAACCGGACCGCCGCGCCTTGCGCGGCTTCGCCGGGTTCTGGAGGATCCTCGTTTTCAAGCGCGCCGCCGCGCGGCAACAGCGGCATGGTCAGGATGAACGTGCTGCCCTGGCTCGGCCGCGATTTCACCATCACTTCCGCGCCATGCCCCTTGGCCACGGCGGCCACGATGGCCAGGCCCATGCCCACGCCGTCCTGGCAGTGCCTGCGCGCTCCGGCGGCCCGATAGAACGCCTGGCACAGCCGGGGCAAGGCCTCGGCCGCGATGCCCACGCCCTGGTCCGCCACGTACAGACGCGCGGCATTGCCCAGCCGCTGCGCGCCCAGCGTGACCCGCGTGCCGGAAGCCGAATACTTGACGGCGTTCTCCAGCAGATTGACGACGGCGCGCAACAGCATGCAATAGTCGCCGGCGACCCACAGCGTTTCATCGCCGTCCCGCACGTCGATCGACACGCCCTTCTTGTCGGCCAGGGGCAGCACCTGGTCCGCCGCGCTGTGCGCCAGGTCTTGCAGCGACACCGGCAGGAAACGCGACCGGTCCAGCCGTTCCGCGCGCGACCTCTGCATGAAGTGCTGCGCGACCGACAAGCCGTATTGCACCTGGTCCCGCACCGAACGTAGAAAGTCATGATGCACCGCCTCGGCCTTGTCCGCGCCCTGCTTGTCGACCAGCGCCAGAACGGCCGACAGGGGACTGCGCAGGTCGTGCACCATCTGCGCGACGGCGTCGCGGTCGGGCGCGGCGGGCGCGAGCTTCGGCGGTTCGGATGGCGTCGCGGCCGCCTGGGGCACAGCCTCGCGCGCCACCAACGCCTGGATCCGTGAAGCGCCGACGCGCCAGTGGACCACGCAGCCCAGCATGAACAACACCGCCATCGCCGGCGACCCCGCCGGCGTCACGCGCCGCGCGATGATCAGCGTCAGCACCACGGCGGTCCAGAAGACCGCCAGGCGCAGCGCGGCTCGTCCACGCTGATGGAACAGGCCCAGGGCCACGATGAACAAGGCAACGCAGACGATGACCAGCACATCCGCCGCGCTGAAAGGCCGGGGCGGCGAACCCACGCGGCCTCCGGGCAGAACCAGCGCCAGGGCGACGATGCTCAGGTGACAGCACAGCCAGGCGTTACGGCAAGGCGCAAGCGCCGTGTCGTTGGCTCGCGAACCCGGAAAATTCGACAGCTCCATATCCCACCATCCCAGAAAAATCAGGCCACGCGCTCCAGGCGGTATCCGTAGTTGTAGACCGTGGAGACCACATAGCCGTTGCGCGCGCGCAGGCCCAGCGCCGAGCGCAGGTTGCTGATGTACGTGGCCAGGCTGGCGTCGTACTTCCGGTCCACGGTGCCCCAGATGTGCTGGCACAGCGCGTCCTTGGTCAGGATCCGGCCTGGGTTGCGGAACAGCAATGCCGCCAGCTCGAACTCGCGCGCGGGCAGGCTGACGGGCCGCCCTTGCACGGTCAGCCTGCGCGATTGCAGGTCGAACGCATAGGGGCCGACCTGCAGCTCCTGCCCCGGCGCATCGGCATGGCGGGAACGCCTGGCCTGCGCGGCCACGCGCGCCAGCAGCTCGCGCTCGCGCAGCGGCTTGTGCAGGTAATCGTCCGCGCCCGCGTTCAGCGCGGTGACGACGTCGTCCTCGTCGTCGCGCTGCGTCAGCATCAGGATGGGCATGGAGCGGTTCAGATTGGACCGCGCCCAGGACAGCACGGACAGGCCGGACGCGCCGGGCACTTCCCAGTCCAGCAAGGCCGCGTCCACGACCTGGCTGCGCAACAGCGCGATGAAGCTGTCGCCGTCGCCGCGCGCCACCACCTGATGGCCGCGATCGTGCAGCAGCTTGGTGACCCAATCCCGCTGGGCCGGACAGTCCTCGAGAACGGCGACGATCATGCTGCGCCTCCCCGGGTCGTCGCAGGTACTTTGAACATGCGCATGCCTCCGGTCAGTTATGTGTCAGGGACGCATCATTCCATAACAAATTTGCCCACCCAATCAGAAAATTCTCAAAGAAAAGCTGTGGTAGGTTTTGCTAACCAAATTCATTTTCCGTGGCAGAAACCGGCCTCTCAACGCCGCTCGTCGTACAGGAAGATCCAGTCCGCGTAGCGGCTCTTGCCCGCGAAATTCCCCAAGCTGGCGGGGAATCCGTCCTGCTTGAGCGGCTTGCCCGGCGCCTGGCTGTAGACGCCGATGACGCCTCCGTCGGGCCCCTTCACCACGCCCCAATCGGCGCTGCCCGTGAGCGGATCCCGGTACAGGCGGCGCAGATGCCGCAACATGAACGGCACGCGGCTGTCCTTGAGCAAGGCGTCGAGGGATCTTGGAAACGCCGGCGACGGGCCGGCCCGGTAGTAGGATGCGATCGCGCGCTCGAACTGCTGGCCGATGAACAGCAGCTCGGCCTCGCGCGCGCGCTGCTGCTGCATGCTCCAGGGTCGCGCCGTGGCGGCCAGGCCCGCGGCGATGGCGGCCGCCAGCATCAGCACGCCCAGGTACGCCAGGCCGGACTGCGCGCGCGCCGGCGCGCTACCACGCCTCATAGCTGCTTCCGTCCAGGCCCTTGCCCGGCGCGCCGCTCTTCACGTCCGCCACGCCGCCTTCTTCGGCGGCCTGCGTCTTCCAGGAATCGCGCTTGCCCGTCAGCGGGTCCAGCGGCAACTCGCGCAGGTACTTGCCGGACACCAGCTTTTCCAGCCCTTCCGGATTGACGCCATGATCGGCGCGGTAGTCGTCGATGGCCAGCCGGATCGCGCGCAGATTGTGTCGCAGCACCGTCTCTCGCGCGCGGTCGTTGCTCTTGAAGAAAGAAGGCGCCACCAGCGCCGTCAGCACGCCGACGATGGCCATCACGGCCAGCAACTCGATCAGCGTGAAACCGGCGCAGGCGCGCCTACCATTCGTTGTACGGGATGCCATTGGTTCCTTTTCTTTCGCTGCGGGAGCGCAGGTCGAACACGTCGCGGCCGGACGAGAATGACTCGGCCGAACTGTCGTAGCTGCGGGTCTCCCAGGTGTCGGCCGCGTCCGTGCCCTCGCAGGACTCGCACATCGGATCCGCCGGCAGGCGCCGCAGGAAGTACAGCTTTCCCCCGTTCGGATCGGTCTTGTCCGTCACGCCTCGCGTCAGGCTGTCCAGATCCGGCGGATAGCCGCTGCGATCCAGGGACTTGTCGATCTTCCCCTCCAGGCTGGCCGCGTGATAGGCGTCGATCGCATCGCGCACGATGCGCAGGCTGTGCCGCAGGTCCTCTTCCAGATTGCGGCGGCGGACCAGATCGGCGTAGGGCAGCGCCACGCTCAGCAACAGCGCCAGCAGCGTGAGCGCGGCCAGCATTTCGATCAGGGTGAAGCCTTGTTGCCTGCGCATGGACATCCTCAATACGGCGGCGCCAGCGGCGCGTCCAGCCCGGGCCGGGCCGGCGCGGTCGTCAAGGGCAGCACGGTCACGCTGGCTTCGGTGCCGGACGGGAAATAGCTGTTGGACGCCGCCGGCAGCTCTAGCGAACGCTCCACGTGCGGCGTCAGCAGCAGCACGATCTCGGTCGACTCCTCGCTGTCCTTGGTGCTGCCGAACAGGCTGCCCAGCCATTCCAGCGTGCTCAGCCCCGGCAGGCCGCTGGTGTTGCCGGATTGCTTCTGATTGACCAGCCCGGCCAGCACCTGCGTTTCGCCGTCCCTCGCGGTCATGACGGTCTCGGCGTTGCGGGTGCTCATGGGATAGACCACGCCGCCGCCGGCCGTCTTCACCTCGCCCTTCAGGTTGCTGACTTCCATGCTGACCTTGACGGACACGTCGTTACCCAGCGTGACCTGCGGCTCGACCTGCAGGCTCAGGCCGACGTCCTGATAATTCACCGACTCGGTCACCACGCCATTGGCATTGGTGGTGGTCACCACCGGCACCTTCTCGCCGATCTTGATGCTGGCCTTTTCCATGTTGCGCACGCGGATCTTGGGATTGGCGAGCACGCGGGTCTTGCCGCGCTTCTGCAGCAGGTTCAGGGCCATGGACAGCTCATTGCGGCTGGAAACGCCCAGCATGTCGCTGTTCAGGCCAAGGATGTCGCCCACGGTCACCTTGCCGCTCTCGCCCTGAGGCAGGATCGACAGGCGCAGGTCGCTGGGATAGTCCACGCCGACTTCCAGCTCGTCATTGGTGTTCACTTCCAGCACGCGCACATCCATGGTCACTTCCGACTGCGCCAGGTCCAGCGCGGCGACGATGCGCTCGGCCACCGCGATGACCTCGGGCGTATCGCGCACGATCAGCGCGTTGGCGCGTTCATCCAGGTGCACGTTCTTGATCGTGCCCACCTGCCGCAGCGCCGGCACCACCTTGGCGGCCTGGGCATTGCTCAGGTAGAACACGCGCACCATCAGCTCGCGGTATTCCTTGGACTTTTCCGCGCTGGCCGGATAGATCAGCAGGCTGCGCTCGCTCAGCACCTTCTTCTCGAGCTTGCTGGTGCGCAACAGCAGATTGATGGCGTCCTCGGCGGTGGTCTGGTCGGCGATGATGGTGGCCGGCGCTGATGAGGCCACCTCCGGATCCAGCACGAAGTCCACGCCGGCGATCTTCGAAATGGCCTCCAGGATCTGCACCACCGGCTGCGACTTGAAATTCAGCGAGACGGGCTTGCGCAAGGCGTCGGCCAGCCTCGGCCGCGCCGAAGCGCGCTGCGCCTGGGCCCGCATCAGGGTGGCGCGCAGCGCCCTGGCCGGCTCGTAGTCCGGCTGCTCCTGCAGGATGCGGTTGACGACGTCCAGCGCCTCGGTCGGATGGTCGGCCTGTCGCTTGCCGGCCTCGGCCAGGTCCCGCTTGAGCAGCAGGCGGCGCTCCAGCTGCGCCTGCAGCTGGCGGGCGCGCATATTGCCGGGCTGGACGGCCAGCAAGGCGGACAGTTCCGCCTGCGCGCCGGCTTCGTCGCCCGCGGCCATCCGGCCGCGCACGCGCCGCAGCAGGTCCAGCGCGGCCTGCGCGCCATCGCGCGCCAGGTTCTTGTCGTTCTCGATATCGTCGGGCGACTGCTCCTGGCGGGCCAGCGCCTGCGCGTAGCGTCCGGCGGCGTCGGACGCCGGTGCGTCGCCGGCGCCCTGTTTGAACATTCCCGACGCCGAGCAGCCGCTCAGGACGAGACCGAATAGCGCCGCCGTGGCGGCCGATCTGGAAATCATGATGATCCTGTTCCTTGAGGAAATTCGGTAGAGAACGGCAGGTCCACGCTCACCTCCTGGCCGTTCGGCGCCAACAGCACCGCGCGTCCGGGTTCCAGGGACTTCAGGCGGTACCCGTCCCTGGGCGCGCCGCCGGGCCGCAGCGCGGATGGCGCGGCGCAGCGCTGGCACAGCAAATACAGGCGGTCCTCGGAGCGCAACACCACGATCCGCTGCCCCGCTTCGCGCCACTCGCCCACGCGGGCAAACAGCGGCGCGGCGACGGCGTCCGCCGCCGGGGCGGACCAGGACCGCTGCGCGGCGGCGGACGCCGCGTCCGCATCCGCGTCCTGTCCTTGTCCGTCCTGCGCTTCCCGCGTCGCGCGCGACAGCGAGTCCCAGCTTTGCGACGGAAAGATATCGACGTTGCCCGCCCGCGCAATGCCCGCGACACCGCAGGCCGCCAGCAACGCGGCCGCCATGCCCATGCGCGCCCGGCTCATCGCGGCGCTCCCAGCATGCTCAGCTTCATCTTCACCTCGATCAGCCGGTTCTCCGGACGCTGGCGGTCCAGCGCCAGCGTCTCCATGCGCAGCAGCGGCTGCGCGGCCAGCAGTTCCAGCGCCGCGGTCAGGTCCTTGTATGAGCCCACCGCCGACACATCCATCGAGGTGCGCCGCAGGCTGCCGCGCACCGCGTCCTCGCCGCGATAGCGAATGTCGATCAGCAGCAGCCCGGCGCCGCCCAGCTGCTCCATCACGGCGAACTTGCGCTGGTCCAGCGCCATGCGCAACTGCGCGCGCACCTGCTCCATGGCAGCGGCCGGCGCCGACGCGGGCGTGTGGCAGGCCTGCAATTGCGCGATCAGCGCGATGCGCTGGCGGCGCAGCTCGCCCTGCTCGGGCCACAGCACGAAAGCGCCATGAACGGCCAGCACGATGGCGGTGGCCAGCGCGAGCAGGCCGCCCCGGCCCAGCGCCGCGCGCCAGCGTTGCCAATGCCAGCGGCAGCGCGCCAGCAACGGGACATTGCCCAACGCCTCGCGGCGCTTGGCCAACGCAGCCGGCAGGTTCATCGGACCTCCACGAAAATCGATACGACGATGGCCTGATTCGGATCGCCCGGCCGCAGGCCATGGCGCTCGACCACGGCGTAAAAGCCGGGCTGCGCCGCGTTCAGGCGCTGAACGAAGGCGAAGGCCTCTTTCAGGCTGGCGACCAGCATTTCCACGCGTGCGCTTTTTCCGCCCGCCTCCAGCTTCAGCCCGAGCATGGCCACGCGCGGCGACCAGGCCTTCTCGACCGCGCGCAGGATGGCCGGCCGCAGCCGGTCCTCGGCCCGCTGGCGCGACAGCAGGGCCTCGATCTCGCGCTCCTCGGGCGATTGCGCCAGCCTGCGGCGCTGCTCGCGTTCCTGCTGGAGGCGGCGCTGCGCCAGGCTGTCCTCCATGGACGCGACCTCGCGGCGCAGGGCCAGGACGCTCCATTCGCGCCAGGCCGTCAGGCCAACCACGACCAGCAGCAGCAAGCCGGCGACCAGGCAGACGCCATTGAGCCCGGCGCGCCGCGCGAAGTCCGCCATCCCTCTTGCCCGGGCCTTCATGCCGCCACCGCCAGCATGGGATGCGGCGCGCCCAGCCAGCGCGAGGCGTCCGGCAAGGGCAGCGCATCCGGCGCGCACAGGGACGACCAGCGATAGCCGTTCCCGCCCGCGCGGCCGCACAGCAGTTCGGCCGCGGACAACAAGGTCTCCAACGACTGCCCCGGGTCGCGGCGCAGCGTGATCAGATCTTCCCAGCCCTGTGCGGACCGCCACAGGCAGCTCAGCGCACCGGTCTCGGCCAGCACCAGGCCGCCGCTGTCGCGCAGCGCGGCGCGATACCGCGCCAGGCAGGAAGACAGCAGATCGTGGCAGGACCAAAGCCGCCAGCCGGCTGCCGAGGCCATGCCTTCCAGCGCGTCGAGCAGGCCGGCATCGATGCCGAACGCCAGCCGCGCTCGGCCGTGGCGGCCCGCATCCAACCGCAGGCGCAGCGGTCCGGCGACGCCGCGCTCGCGCATCAGCGCCCGCGCATAGGCCTCCCATTGATGATCGCCGCCGCCCAGCGTGACTTGCCAGGGCAGCACCTGCGCATGCGCCCACGGATAGCCGATCCACACGCGCAGCCGGTTGCGCCACGCGCCGCGCCGGCGCCGCGAATCGGCCAACAGTTCGGCGGCCGCGCCGGCGGGATCGCCGCCATGCGGCCGGCTGCGGCCATGCGCCAACGGCGCCGCCGGCGCCAGCAGCGTCACCTTCTCGGCGTCGATCAGCATGGCGCGTTCATTCCATAGCGACGGCACGGCACACCTCCTGATAAGTCGTCAGTCCGCGCGCGACCGCCTCGCCGGCGGCGTCGCGCATCGATTGATAGTCGGCGCAGGCGGCCAGGGCCGCCTGCCTGCGTTCCGGGGACCGCTCCAGCAGCGCGGATTTCATGCGGCTGTCCAGGCGCAACACCTCGGCCAGCGCGATGCGGCCCAGGAAGCCGGTGCCGCGACAGGCCGCGCATGCGGCCGCCGGCGCGACAGACCCGCCGCCGCAATGCGGGCACAGGCGCCGCACCAGCCGCTGCGACACCACGCCGTTGAGCGATTCCAGGAACGTGGCCGCCTCCACGTCCATGTAAAGAAAACGGTCGATCACGCTGAAGGCGTCGTTGGCGTGCACCGAGGACAGCACGCGATGCCCGGTCAGCGCCGACTGCACGGCGATGGCGGCGGTCTCCGCATCGCGGATCTCGCCCACCAGGATCGTGTCCGGGTCGTGGCGCAGGATCGAGCGCAGCCCCCGAGCGAAGGTCAGCCCCTTCTTTTCGTTGACGGGAATCTGCAGCACGCCGGCCATTTCGTATTCCACCGGGTCCTCGATGGTGATGATCTTCTCGTCGCCGGTGTTCAGCTCGGACAGCGCGCCATACAGCGTCGTGGACTTGCCGCTGCCCGTCGGGCCCGTGATCAGCGTCAGGCCATAGGGCAGCTGCGCCAGCGCGCGGATGCGCGCGGCGGTCCGCGCCGGAAAGCCCAGGCCATCCAGGCTCAGGCGTTCGTCCTTCTGCGAGCGGTCCAGCAGACGCAGCACCGCGTTCTCGCCGTGGCTGCCCGGCATGATGGACACGCGGAAATCCACCTCGCGGCCCTGCAGCTCGACCTTGAAGCGTCCATCCTGCGGCACGCGCTTCTCGGCGATGTCCAGGCTGGACAGCACCTTCAGACGCGACATCACCTGGTTCGCGGTGAGCTGGCCGGGCACCTTGCGGATGGTGAGCATCGCGCCGTCGATGCGGTAGCGGATCAGCAGCCCTTCCTCGTCCGACTCCAGGTGGATATCGCTGGCGCGGCTCTGCAGGCCGTCATAGAGCGTCATGTTCACCAGCCGGATCACCGGGCTTTCGTCCTTGGCGAGCGAGGCGATGGAAATCGACTCCACCGCCTTGGCCAGCGTGTCCTCGGCCACGTCCACGGCGACCCCGTCGAGCACGCGCTCGCTGGCCTCGGCCTGCTTGAGCCAGGCATCGACCGCGCCCGGCAGGGCCAGCGCGAACAGCACCGGCCGGCCTTCGAAGCGCGCCTGCAGCCACAAGCGCGCGCGCCGGTCCAGCGGCGCGCCCATGACCGCCAGCAGCTCGCCGTCCCGCTCCACCATCGCCACGCGGCAGTTCAGGGCGTCGGCCAGCGGCAGCACATCGTGCCTGGCGACGGCCCTGTCCCAGTCGGCCGACTCCATGTGCTGCATGCCCAGCGCCATGGCGACCACCGGCAGCAGCTGCGGCGCGCGCGCGAGTTCCTGCTCAAGCAGGCCGGGCCGCGCGATCCACGCCAGCGCCTGCGTCGTCCCGGATGCGGGCATTGGTTCCATCATGTTCATCTCCTGGCCGTAGGGCGCGGACGCCTGTCCGCGCGCGCCTATCCCATGCTGCTGGCCAATTCGAAGATCGGCATGTACAGCAGCACCACGATGGTCCCCACCATTGCGCCGACCACCAGCATCAGCAATGGCTCGAAGACCTTTCCGAAAACCTCGACCGCATGGTCCAGGGTGCTGTCATGAAACAGCGCGATCCGTTCACACATGCCGCCCAGGTCGCCGCTGTGCTCGCCCACCCGCAGCAGGCGCCGCGCCACCGGCGTGGTCAGTCCGTGCGCGGCCAGCGTCTCGCCCACGGCCCTGCCGGCGCGCAACTCGGCCAGAGCCTGCTCCAGCCTCGCGGCCAGCCGTTGCGGCAACAGGCGCTGCGACAGCTCCAGCGCCTGCAGCACCGGCGTGCCACCTTCGACCAGCAACCCCACCGTCCGATAGAAGCGCGCCAACACGAACAGAAAGGCCACATCGCGCAGCTTGGGCAGCCGCCAAAGCTGCGCGGCCAGCGCGGCGCGGATGCGCGCCGTGCGCAGCGCCAGCACGGCCGCCACGATCACGCCGGCAATGCCCGCGCCCAGCGCCATGCCGTGCTCCCGCACCAGCCGCGCCCACCAAAGCAGGGCCTGCGCCGTGGCCGGCAAGGACTGCAGGCTTTCGAACACCACGGCGAAACGCGGGATCACGAAAAACAGCATGAACATCAGGACGCCAAAGCCGACCGCGACCACCGCCGCCGGATACAGCAGCGCGCCCACGACCTTCTTGCGGATGTTCTCGATCCGCAGCTCGTAATGCTGATAACGCCGCAGCGCCTGCGGCAGCTGCCCGCTGCCCTCGGCCGATGCCACGGTGGCCACGAGCAGTTCCGGGAATACGTCCGGCTGCGCCTGCATGGCCTTAGACAGGGGCTGCCCCTGGTACAGCTCCTTGAGCAGATCCGCGAGCACGGTCTGCACCTGGCGGTTGCCCGCGCCAGCCTTGTCGCTCAGGGCCTCCAGCGCTTCGATCAGGGCCAGCCCCGCCTCCAGCAGCGCCGACAGCTCCTGCAGCAACAGGCCCAGCGAGATGCGGCGACGCTTGCCGGCGGCGCCTGCGATGCGCGCGGGCCTGACGCGCTGCACGTCCAGGACCACGCCCTCATCCGGGCCGATCTGCGCGACGGCGGCGTCCTTGCTGCCAGCGCGGCATACGCGCTCGCAGACCTGGTCCCGCCGCAACAGCCGGACCCTGTATTCCCCACCCATGTCAGCCACCCGCCCGACGGCGTCGCTCACGCTCACCCGCCAGTTCCAGGTACAGCGGCCATACCCGTTCGACGTAGCGCGTCCTGGCGGCCTCGCGGTCAGAAGCGCTGCCGGCGTTGTATGCGCCAACGGCGCGCCAGGTGCGGCCATGCCGCCTGATGAAACCGGACAGGATGGACGCGCCCACGTCGATCGACAGGCAGGGCTCGTCCAGCAGGCGCTGGCGCGTGATGCCCTGGCGCGCCAACCTGGGCAGATGCATGCTGTTGATCTGCATCAGGCCGATGTCATGGCTGCCGTCGCGGTTGCGGTTGATGGCCCGGGCATCGAGCGACGACTCCGCGCTGGCGATGGCATAGAGCAGCAAGGGATCGATGCCGTGGCGCTGGCCGGCGGCGCGCCAGCAATCGGGCGCCGCGCTCGCGGCAGAAGCCGACAACAGGCAGGCGACAGCCAGCGCGGCGCGCGCCCTAGAGGCCATAGACCAGTTCCCCATTGCCGCCCGCCCGACCTTCCTCGCCCAGCGAAACGATCTCGGCCTCGCCGCCGCGCCCCGGCACGTTCAGCTGATAGGGCCGCCCCCACGCATCGGCGGGCACGTCCTTCGCCAGGTACGGGCCGTACCAATTCGAGACGCCCTGAGGCGCCTTGACCAGCGCCTGCAATCCCTGGTCGGACGAGGGATAGCTGCCCACGTCCAGCCGGTACTGCACCAGCGCGTCGCCCAGCGTCTTCATCTGCGCCTGGGTGGCGCGCACCTTGGCGCGGTCGACCTGGGAAAAGAGCTTGGGCCCGACGTAGCCCGCCAGCAAGGCGATGATCAGCAAGACCACCAGCAGTTCCAGCAAGGTGAAGCCCTGTTGCGCGGCGCGGCCACGCCGCAGATTGAAAGTCTTCATGATTGCGCTTGGTATCCAAAGAGCGCCGCGCTCGCGGCGGATCCCTCGCGCGGCACGGCGCGCGGGCGGCGGATCGGCGTGCCGCCTTCTGGGAGAGGCCGGCATCTTGGCACCGCGCATGCGCGCCCTCAACGTTTCCAAAACGAATCTAAATTGCGCGGCCCGCCGGCATGGCGCAATCGCGCGTTCGCGTCTTTAGAAAACACTGAGAAGCGTGGCGTCCGCTACGCCGCGCCGCTTCAATGGCGCCTTTTTTTTCGGCGCCGACAGGCGCGCAACCCAGGAACGACGAAGCATGAACCCGTCCATTCATGCCGCCCACGGCGGCTATTCCCGAGCCCAGATCGCCTTGCATTGGCTGAGCGTGGCCCTGATGTGCTCACTGGTGCTGGCCGGCGAACTGCGCCACCTGCTGGTCGAGCATGCCGACATGCGGATGCGGCCGATCATGATCGTGCACATCGGCAGCGGCATGGCGCTGCTGGTCGTGATGCTGATGCGCAGCGCGCTGCGCGCGGGCCGCGCCAAGCCCATCGGCGCGACCACCCTGCAGCAGTGGTGCGCCCACATCGTGCACCTGGCCATGTATGTCTTCGTGCTGGGCGAATGCCTGGCCGGTTGGGTCATCGTCAACGCCAAGGGCCTGGTCATTCCGATGCCCGGCACGGGCTGGGACTTTCCCCGTCTGGTGGACGCCGACCCGCAACTGGTCCGCTACATGGTCCAGGCCCACGAATGGCTGGGCTTCCTGCTCTACGCCCTGCTGGCCGCGCACATCGGCGCCGCGCTGTGGCATCACTGGGTCGTCAAGGACGGCACGCTGGGCCACATGGGCCGTCCGGGCTGGCGCCTGGCGCGGCGCGGACAGCGCTTGCAGAACGCGTCCTGAGCGACGCCCCCGGCACAGGCGCACGCGGTTTTGCGCAAATCCGGAATTCGGGTAGAATTCGCTCCCGCCTTGGTTCTGGTTCATTGACCCAAAAGCCAGGCGCAGGCAACGGCGCGGTCCGCATGACGGCGGCGCCAGCCAAAACGCGGGAGTAGCTCAGTTGGTAGAGCGCAACCTTGCCAAGGTTGAGGTCGCGAGTTCGAGACTCGTCTCCCGCTCCAACATCCGATCCGCAGATTTCCACCGGAGTCTGCGGATCATTGAAAAAAGGGCCTGTCGGCCCTTTTTTCATTTCCGCGCGATCCCTCATCACGCGAGATAAGGCAGCCTCGGCGCGGGCACCCGCTCGTGGATCAGGCCCACACGCTCGACGATCTTCAGGCACGACGCTTCCAGGTGGCGCCGCAACGCCTCCTGCGCCTGCCCCGTCTCGCCGCGAGCCAGCGCTTCCAGCACGTCCAGATGCTCCTGCATGAACGGATCTTCGTTAGGCATGGGCGCGGCAGCGCCCAGCACATGCTTGCTCAGCGTCAGGATGCAGCGCGTGCGCTGCAGGCTTTCGACGATGCTGTCGTTGGGACAACGGCCGATCAGCGCGACATGCAAATCATGTTCCAGCTCGTCCAGCTCGGCCCGGGTCAGGCGCGGATAGCGCGCCTTGGCGCGCCGCAGCCGTTGCGCCATCGCGGCGATGTCTTCGGCGGACACGTCGGCGGCCGCGCCGGCCAGCGCGGCGGGCTCCAGCAGCCAGCGCAGCTGATAAAGGTTGCGGATGCGCCGCTCGTCCAGCGGCGTGACGATCCAGCGCTGGCGCTCGTCCTTGCCCACCAGCCCCAATCCTTCAAGCCGCAACAGCACGTCGCGCGCGGCGGTGCGACCAACCCCGAAGTGCCGCGCCAGCTCGACCTCGTTGAGCCGATAGGCGCCGAACACCGAAAGATGGACCACGTCGTGCTCGACCGCGTGATAGATGTGCTCCCAGCCCTGTGCCTTGCGCACGGGTTCGCTCTCATCGCCCAGCCCCAGCATCCCTGGCGTCAGCGATTGCCGCAAGGGCGTCTCGGACGCGCCGCCCGCCAGCATGCCACGGCCGTCGAACCGCGCAACCAGTCCTTCGCTTTCCAGCTCGCGCAGCGCCTGGCGCACGGGGTTGCGCGTGACGCCCAGCAGTTCGGACAGCGGCCCCTCGAGCAACACCATGCCCGGCGGCAACGCGCCGCTGGCCAGCGCCTGGCGCAACAGGTCCGCGATGCGGGCATAGAGCGGGGTGCTGGCGGGCGTTCCGGGCAAGGAGAATTCGGTGGACATGAACGTATTCGTGGACGGCGTCACGGGAGGTGCATCGCTTATGCGTCAGACCGAATCGTAAGACAAGCACGCACTCGATATGAAGCAGCTAGGGAAAACGATAGCGCTTATTGCCGGCATTGATCGTTTATATTTTTGATCATTGCCGGCAACAACCCTTTATTGAGCACCAGCACGAGCCTTGCGGACGAGGGATCATGGATTACGACTTCGACTTCAGTTTCCTGTCCACGCATTGGGATGCCTTCCTGGCCGGCGCGCGCTCGACGGCGCTCATGTCCCTGGCGACGATCGCGCTGGGATTCCTGGCGGGCGCGGTGCTGGCCGTGATCCGCACGCAAGGGCCGCGCGCGGCGCGCCGGATCGTCACGGCCTACGTGGACGTGATCCGCAACACGCCGCTGGTGATTCAGGCCTTCTGGCTGTTCTTCGGCCTGGCCTCGCTGCAGGTGCGCATTCCGGCGATTGCCGCCGCGGTCATCGCCTTGGTGATCAACGTATCCGCGTACACCACGGAAATCCTGCGGGCGGGCATCGAGTCGATTCCTCGCGGCCAGATCGAGGCCGCGTCCTGTCTGGGCATGAACCGCTGGAAAGTCCTGCGCCTGGTGATCCTGCCCCAGGCGGTGGAACGCATGTATCCGGCGCTGGTCAGCCAATTCGTGCTGATGCTGCTGGCGACCTCGATCATGTCCCAGATCTCCGTCGAGGAACTGACCTCGGCTGGCTACAGCGTCCAATCCGAGACGTTTCGCGGGTTCGAGATCTATCTGGTCGTCGCCCTGGTCTATCTCTGCCTGTCCTGGCTGCTGCGCCTGCTGATGGCCAGCCTGGCCCGCGCGGCGTTCACCCGGCAACGCCGGCTTGGCACGCCGCTGTAGCGCCCCAAGGGCAGTCCCTCCCCCCTCTCTCGGAGTCGGCACATGTTGGGCATTTCCTTCGAACAATTGCGCTTCATCCTCCATGGCGCAGGCTGGACGCTGCTGCTGTCGCTCATCGGCTTCGCCGGCGGCGCGCTGCTGGGACTGCCGCTGGCGCTGTTGCGCAGCCGCGGCGCACGCCTGTGGCGCGCCACGACGGGCGCGCTCATCCAGCTGGTGCAGGGCATTCCGCTGCCCGTCCTGATGTTCCTGTGCTATTTCGGCATCAGCATCGCCGGCTATGACCTGCCCAGCCTGGCGGCGGCGGGCCTGGCGATGACGCTGTATTCGGCCGCGTTCCTGGCGGAGATCTGGAAAGCCTGTATCCAGGCCGTCTCGAAGACGCAGTGGGAAGCCGCCGAATGCCTGGCGTTGCGCCCGCTGCAATGCGTCCGGCATGTGGTGCTGCCGCAGGCGGCGCGCATCGCGGTGGCGCCCACGGTGGGATTCCTGGTGCAGATCGTGAAGAACTCTTCCTACGCGGTGGTGATCGGCTTCTTCGACCTGACCTACTCCGCGCGCGTGGTGAACAACTCGACCTTCGAGCCCTTCGCGGTGTTCAGCATCGCGGCCGTCCTGTACTTCGCCATCTGCTACCCCCTGTCGGTGCTCTCGTACCGGCTCGAGAAACGCCTGCGCCGCGCCTAGGCGACAGGCTGGAAAAAATCAGGAGACAGATTTCATGAGCGACATCGTTTGCTTCAAGCAGGTACGCAAGTCCTTCGGCGATGCCCAGGTGTTGAAGGGCGTCAGCTTTTCCGTCGCCCCCGGCCAGGTCGTGGCGCTGATCGGCCGCAGCGGCTCGGGCAAGACCACGGCGCTGCGCTGTATCAACGGACTGGAAACGATCCAGGACGGCCAGCTGCATGTCTGCGGCCGGGCGCTGGAACGCGGCGGCCATGACCTGCTGGCGCTGCGCCAGGAAGTCGGCATCGTGTTCCAGGCCTACAACCTCTTTCCCCACCTGACCGTGCTGCAGAACGTCAAACTGGCGCCCTGCAAGGTCAAGGGACTGCCGGACGCGCGGGCCGACGCGCTGGCCATGCAGGTCCTGGACAAGGTGGGCATGCGGGACCGCGCCCACTACTACCCGGAGCAACTGTCCGGCGGACAGCAGCAACGCGCGGCGATCGCCCGCTCGCTGGCCATGCAGCCCAAGCTGATGCTGTTCGACGAGGTGACCTCGGCGCTGGATCCTGAACTCACCGGCGAAGTGCTGCGCGTGATCGAATCGCTCGCCGCCGAGGGCATGACCATGGTGCTCGTGACCCACGAAATGGCGTTCGCCAGATCGGTGGCCGATCAGATCCTGTTCATGCATGACGGCGTCGTCTGGGAACACGGAGACGGCCGCATGCTCGACCAGCCCTGCACCCCCGAATTGCGGCAGTTCATTTCCAGCGGCTTGTAGCCCGGTCACGCCGCCTGCTATCCATCCCGCCATCCATAGGGAGAATCCCATGAAAATCCTGTCCCGGCTGCTTTCCGCGCTCGTCGCATCCAGCCTGCTCCTGGCCAGCGCCGGCGCCTGGTCCAACACGCTCGAAACCATCAGGCAACGCCAGAAGATCCTGGTCGGCGTCGACATCAGCGCGCCGCCTTACGGCATGCTAGATGAGCAGGCGCGCCAGACGGGGTCGGACGTCGAAGCGGCGCGGTTGCTCGCCAAGGATCTGGGCGTGGCCCTGGAGATCGTGCCGGTGAACGGCCCGAACCGGGTGCCCTATCTGCTGAGCCGCAAGGTCGATGTGGTGCTGGCCTCTTTCTCGATCACCGAAGAACGCAAGAAGGTCGTGGCGTACTCGGAGCCCTACGGCGTCGTGCCCGTGTTGGTGGCCGGCCCCGCGTCGGTTTCCGTCGCCAGCTTCGCCGACCTGCGCGGCAAGACCATCGCGGTGACGCGCGGCACCACCAGCGACCAGGAACTGAGCCGCGGACTGAAGGATGTGCCCGGCGCGAGAATCGTCCGCTACGAGGACGACGCCACCACCAATACCGCCGTCGCCACGGGCCAGCAGGACTTCCTGGTCGGCGCGCCCAGCGTGCTGCTCGCGATCAGGCAGGCCAATCCGGCGCGGGACATCGTGCCCAAGTTCACCGCCACGGCCTATCCCTATGCGGTGGGGCTGCGCAAGAACGAACCCGAGCTGAAGGCCTGGCTGGACGACTGGGTGGCCGCGAACCTGAAGAACGGCGCGTTCAACGAGATCTATCAACGCTACTTCGGCATGCCCTTGCCTGCGGACATGCAGCGCTGAGTCACCCGGGGAAACACAACATGCCCAGCAACGATATCGCCCCCTTGAAACCGGCTCGCGTCATCCGCCTGCATCCGCGCGACGACGTGGTCGTGGCCCTGGACCAGTTGATCGCGGGCGTCTACGTCGCCAGCGAAGCGGTGACCGTTTCCGGATTGGTTCCGCCCGGCCACAAGATGGCGACGCGGACGCTGGCCGCCGGCGAGCCGGTCCGGCGCTATGGCCAGATCATCGGCTTCGCCAGCCAGCCGATCAGTCCGGGGCAGCACGTACACAGCCACAATTTGAGCATCGGCGATTTCGTGCGCGACTATGCCCACTCGGCGGAAGCGCGCGCCACGACGATGGCGGCCGAGCCCGCCACGTTCCTGGGCATTCCCCGGGCCGACGGCAGGATCGCCACGCGCAACTACATCGGCATCCTGACCAGCGTGAATTGCTCGGCCACGGTGGCCCGCGCGATCGCCGATCACTTCCGGCGCGACATCCATCCCGAGGCCCTGGCCGACTACCCCCATGTCGATGGCGTGGTCGCGCTGACCCATCACAGCGGCTGTGCGATGGACGCGGAGGGCGACGGCCTGAAGATGCTCCAGCGCACGCTGGGCGGCTATGCCTGCCACCCCAACTTCGCCGGCGTGCTGATCATCGGGCTGGGTTGCGAAACCAATCAGATCCCGCGCCTGCTGGCCACGCAGGGCCTCGCCGAGAGTCCCGGCCTGCGGACCTTCACCATCCAGGACAGCGGGGGCACCGTCCACACGATCCGCAAGGGAATCGAGCTGATCCGAGACATGCTGCCCCAAGCCAACGCCGTGCGCCGGCAGGCCGTGCCGGCCAGCCACCTGCGACTGGGCCTGCAATGCGGCGGATCAGACGGCTATTCGGGCATCTCGGCCAACCCGGTCCTGGGCGCGGCGGTGGACCTGCTCGTCCAGCACGGCGGCACGGCGATTCTTTCCGAGACGCCGGAGATCTACGGCGCCGAACACCTGTTGACCCGGCGCGCGCAGACGCCGGACGTCGGACGCAAGCTCCTCGAACGGATCCGTTGGTGGGAGGAATACTGCGCCCGCAACGGCGCCTCGATGGACAACAATCCCTCGTCCGGCAACAAGGCCGGCGGCCTGACCACGGTGCTGGAAAAATCGCTGGGTGGCATCGCCAAGGCCGGCTCCACCAACCTGGTCGAGGTCTACCAATACGCCGAACCCGTGCGCGCGCAGGGCCTGGTCTTCATGGATACGCCGGGCTATGACCCGGTCTCCGCCACCGGCCAGGTCGCGGGCGGCGCCAATCTGATCTGCTTCACCACCGGCCGCGGCTCCGCCTATGGCTGCGCGCCGGCGCCCTCTTTCAAGCTGGCCACCAACACCGCCCTGTGGCGCCGGCAGGCCGACGACATGGACCTGAACTGCGGCGATGTGCTGGACGGCACGCGCGGCATCGCCGAACTGGGCGCGATCCTGTTCGAGCAACTGCTTGCAACCGCTTCCGGCGCGCCGTCGCGCAGCGAGCGCCATGGATATGGGCAACAGGAATTCGTGCCCTGGCAAACCAGCGTGATCACCTGATCCCTCCCATCCTCCTTGATTGGAATCCCATGAGCCTCTCTCACCCTCCCCGCCATCGCGGCCTCTACCCCGTCGTGCCGACGATCTTCAACGAAGACGGCAGCCTGGACCTGGACGGTCAGCGCCGCTGCGTGCAGTTCATGATCGACTCCGGCGTCGATGGCCTGTGTGTGCTGGCGAACTATTCGGAGCAATTCCTGCTGGCCGACGAGGAGCGCGAGATCCTGACGCGGCAGATCCTGCAATGCGTGGACGGCCGCGTGTCGGTCATCGTCACCACCAGCCACTTCAGCTCGACGGTCTGCGTCGAGCGCAGCCGGCGCGCCCAGGACATGGGCGCCGCCATGGTGATGGTCATGCCGCCCTATCATGGCGCGACGTTCCGGGTCGGCGAAGCGCAGATCCACGATTTCTACGCGACCCTGTCCGATGCGCTGCGCATTCCCATCATGATCCAGGACGCGCCCGTGGCGGGAACGCCGATGTCGCCCGCCTTCATGGCGCGCATGGCCCGCGAAATCGAGCAGGTGTCGTATTTCAAGATGGAAACGGCGGGCGCGGCGGCGAAACTGCGCGAGCTCATCCAGCTGGGCGGCGAGGCCATCGAAGGCCCCTGGGACGGCGAGGAAGGCATCACGCTGCTGGCCGACCTGGACGCCGGCGCCACCGGATCCATGACGGGCGGCGGCTACGCCGACGGCATCCGGCCCATCATCGACGCCTATCGGGCGGGGGACCGGGACAAGGCCTATGCGCAGTACCAGGCCTGGCTTCCCCTGATCAACCATGAGAACCGGCAGGCGGGGTTTCTGGCGGCCAAAGCCCTGATGAAGGAAGGCGGCATCATCCGCTGCGACGCGCCCAGGCATCCCTGGCCCGCCCTGCATCCGGAGACACGCCGGGGCCTGTTGGATATCGCCCGGAGGCTAGACCCGCTCGTGCTGCGCTGGGCCTGATAACGGGCCTGGCGAGCGTGGGGATCATCCTGTTGGCGGCTGCCGCGCTCAGGATGACCCGCGGCGCGCCGGCTCATACATTTCCATCACGAATAGGACTTATCCGATTGCGGCGACAGGCTCGATAAATCTTTAATAGAAATAGGAACCATTCCTATTAAAAGGATTTCATCATGACCTCGCCGCACATCCGCTCCCGCGCCCTGCCGCCCCGCGCCAGTCTCTATTCCGCCTTCGCGGCCGCAACCGCCGCCACCCTGGCCGCGCCGGCCTATGCCCAAGGCGCCGCCGACGGCACGAGCGTGCAACTGGCGCCGGTCACGGTCAGCGGGCAGGCGGTCACGGGTTCCAAGACCGACGTTTCCGGATCGGCCAAGTACGCCGTGCCGCTGCTGGACGTGCCGCAGACCATCACCGTGGTGCCGCGCCAGGTGCTGGACGAACAGAACGCGCTCAGCCTGCGGCAGGCCCTGTCCAATGTCTCGGGCATCACCTTCAACGCGGGCGAAGGCGGCGGCGGTTCCGGCGACTCGATCAACATCCGCGGCTTCAGCGCCAACGCGAACATGCAGGTGGACGGCCTGCGCGACAGCGCGCAGACCAGCCGCAGCGACCTCTTCAACCTCGACTCGGTGGAAGTCATCAAGGGGCCCAACTCGGTCTTCGGCGGCTCGGGCACCACCGGCGGCAGCATCAACATGATCAGCAAGCAGCCCAAGTCCACGGATTCCACCGAGATCGCCGCGCGCCTGGGCACCGACCGCTACAAGCGGCTCACGGTCGACACCAACCAGACGCTGGGCAGCGAAGGCTTCGCCGCCTTCCGCCTGAACCTGATGGCCCATGGCAACGACGTGCCCGGCCGTGATCAAATCTACAAGCGCCGCTGGGGCGTGGCGCCTTCACTGACGCTGGGCATGAACGGACCGACGCGGCTGACGCTGAGCTTCCTGCACCAGACCGACGACAACCTGCCCGATTTCGGCGTGCCGGCGCTCTATGGCAAGCGACTCGACGGCGTCTCGCGGGAGTCCTATTTCGGCTGGCGCAACCTGGACAAGGAGAAGATTCAGTCCAACGCGCTCACCGCCAAGCTCGAGCACGACTTCTCGGCCGACCTCAAGCTGCAGAACCTGACCCGCTATTCCAGCCTGAGCCGTGACACGACCGTATCGGCCTCGCACGTGGATCTGCGCGGCATGCGGCCAGGCTACTACAAGCCGGCGGGCCCGCAGGGCTATGGCCGCGATTCCACCACCGAAATGTGGGTCAACCAGACCAACCTGACCAGCAAGTTCGACACCTTCGGCCTGGGTCATACGCTGGTGACGGGTTTCGAGATCTCACGCGAAACCTATGACCGCACGACCTACTCCTACAACATCAACCGCTACTATCCGGCGGGTGGCTTCGAACTGGCCCGTCCGCCCGGCCGCTGGGATGGCCCCACCAGCAAGAGCGCGTCCGCCCGCAACAAGACCAGCCTGGACACCAAGGCGCTCTATGCGATGGACACCATCGCGCTGGGACGGATGTTCGATGTCAGCCTGGGACTGCGCTACGACTGGATCGACGCCAAGTCGTCCAGCCGCCCCGTCGGCGGCGCGCGCCTGGATGTCGACAGCGCCGATCGCAAGCTCAGCACGCGCGTCGGCCTGACGTTCAAGCCCGCCGAGAACGGCCGCATCTATGTGGCCTATGGCACGTCCTTCAACCCGTCGGCGGAATTCCTGGTCACCACGGGCGGCGGCCTGGATGCCAGGAACAACAGCCTGGCGCCGGAAAAGAACCGCACGGTCGAGCTGGGCACCAAATGGGAACTGCTGGACCAACGCCTGGCGCTGGGCGGCGCACTGTTCCAGGTGGACAAGACCAATGCCCGCGAAGCGCTGGCCGATGGCAGCTACCTGCTCGCCGGCGCCCAGCGCGTGAAGGGCCTGGAGCTGAACCTGTCCGGCAAGGTCACGCCGCAGTGGGACGTGTACGCCAACTACACCTACATGGACAGCGAAACGCGCAAGTCGACCACCCAGCCGCTGCGCATCGGCCGCGCCCTGGGCAACACGCCGCGCAACTCCTTCAGCCTGTGGACCACCTATGCCCTGCCCGGCGGCTGGACGGTCGGCTATGGCGCGCGCGCCGTGGGCACGCGCAACGTCACCTCGCAGGGCGACGGCAAGCTCGACGCCTACTGGGTCCACAGCGTGATGGCGTCCTACGACGTGAACCGCAACCTCAAGCTGCAGCTCAACGTCGAGAACCTGACCGACAAGGCCTACGTCGAACGCGTGCGCCAGGTGGTGGGCAACGAGTCGCGCTCGTCCGCCATCGAGTACGGCGACGGCCGCTCGGCCATGCTGTCGGCTATCTACAAGTTCTAGGCCACAGACAGGAAGCCGCCGCGATGATCGTCCACGTACCCGGCGTGCTGGCCACCGGCCCGCTCACGAGCTGCCGGCAACTGCTGCAGCAGGCGGACTGGCAGGACGGCCGTGGCACCGCCGGCTTCCAGTCCGCCCTGGTGAAGAACAACCTGCAGCTGCCCGCCGATTCCGAACAGGGGCTGCAGGCCGCCGCGCTGATCGACCAGGGCCTGGCCCGCAATCCGCTCTTCATGTCGGCCGCGCTGCCGGCGCGCATCTTCCCGAAGCTGTTCAACGTCTACGGCGAAGGCCAGTCCTTCGGCCTGCACGTGGACAACGCCATCCGCTATGCGCCCGGCGCGACGTCCGGCATCCGCACCGACCTGTCGGCCACGCTGTTCCTGTCCGAGCCGGACAGCTACGACGGCGGCGAGCTGGTCATCCAGGACACCTATGGCGAACATGCGGTCAAGCTGCCGGCGGGAGACATGGTGCTGTATCCCGCCGGCAGCCTGCATCGCGTCACGCCGGTGACGCGCGGCATGCGCCTGTGCTCATTCTTCTGGATCCAGAGCATGATCCGCGACGATGGCCAGCGCGGGCTGCTGTTCGACCTGGACGGCGCCATCCAGGATGCCGGGCAGCAGCTGGGCGCCGGCCATGGCGTGGTGGTTCGCCTGACCGCCACCTACCACAACCTGCTGCGCCGCTGGGCGCATCCCTAGCGCCCAGCGTAGACCTCTCCAAAGCCCCCGGGCGCCGCCGACGCCGGCCACGCAGGTCGGCATTAGGCGGCGCCCACGCTCCGGCTGACCGCCATCTTGCGCCCGCCTTGCCACTTTCACGCACACGTCCCGAAATCTGTGTATAATCGCTGTCTTTGGTGAATGCCAGTGCGCAGCAAATCGCGAATAGCGGCCTGCGAACAATGAACGGCAAGCATCAAAATGCAGCAATGCAAACGCGGGAGTAGCTCAGTTGGTAGAGCGCAACCTTGCCAAGGTTGAGGTCGCGAGTTCGAGACTCGTCTCCCGCTCCAAATACAAAAAGGAAGCAACGGCCATCCCGCGCTTCCTTTTTTCTTGCAAGTGCTGGCGCAATGGCAGAGTGGTTATGCAGCGGATTGCAAATCCGTGTACGTCGGTTCGATTCCGGCTTGCGCCTCCAGCATCCTTTCCCTTCCCCCTGAGCATCTGGTTACCCATCCCTACCTCCGGTCAGGCGGATGATTGCTATGGTGTCGCCGTTTTCCACTGACGACACCACCATGCTCAAGAATATGGAATCCCGCGCGTCGGCGGGCCGCCGTCCCGCCGCGATCCTGTGGGTGCTATCCGCCGCCACGCTGATCGCCCTGGCGCCCCTGGCGGCCCGGGCCGACGACGACGATCACCACCACCGCTACAAGCGCGGTGAGTACAAAGAAAAGTACTGGGACGGCGCCTGTAAGGTCGAGCGCAAATGGAAGCGCAACGGCGACTACAGCGAAAAGCGCAAGTGCCGGGATGACGATGACGACCAGGGCTATGCTTACGGCTACGCGCCGCGGCCGGCCATGGTTCCCATGATGCCGGTCGCGCCCGCGATCGTGATCAACCCGCCCCCCATCGTGATCAGGCCCTGAGATGGATCAATCGGTGAAAGACGCCATCGCCCGCTGGCCCGACGTGCCGGCGGCGCACGGCTGGCTGTCGCTAGACGCGCGCGGCCGCTGGCGCTTTCACCCGCAGGGACTGTCCGCGCAGGGCGGCCCCGGCGAATCCATCACCAATCCCCAGATCCTGGATTTCATCGGCCGCAACTACACGCATGACGACGCCGGCCGCTGGTTCTTCCAGAACGGGCCGCAGCGCGTCTACCTGCGGCTGGACGCGGCGCCTTATGTGCTGCGCCTGGACGACGCTGGCCGGGCCCTGCTGACGCACACGAACCAGCCAGTCACGGCGGTCAGCGCCTGGTGGCTGGACGACGCGGGCAGCCTGTATGCCGTGACGCCCGCTGGCCCCGGCATCGTGCTGGACCGTGATCTGCCGGCGCTGCTGGACCAATTGCGCGCGCAAGACGGCGCCATGCCGCTGGACGCCCTGGCCGAACTGACACCTGGACAGCCGCCCCTGATGGTTGAATGCGCGGCTTATGGTCGGGCGCCGCTGCGCATGGCGACGCGCGCGGACCTGCCGCGGATCCTCGGTTTCGAACCCGCCGCTCCCGTAGCGGCAACCGCACACTCACCCGGCGACACCCCCAAATGACCAGCTTGCGCGATATCGGCCTGTCCCAAGGACTGATCGACCATCTTGCCGCCGATGATCAAAGCGGCCCGTTTGGATATCGATGCCAGCCTGCCCACTACTGGAAATCCTCGCCCATCGCCGAGCGCGATATCGTCGCTTTATGGGAAAGCGGCACCGTCCTCAACTATTTCACCGACGTGCCGCAAGCCCCGGCAGTCTACGAACAGTGGCGCCAGACATTCCCAGCCAGTAGCGCCTGAAGCCGGGACGGCGATCCAGGTTGCACGGCAGCCAGCCGCCGCCACCCCGGATGCGCCTCCCTCACGGGCATGGCCGCGCCTGACGCTCAGCCTCGCTGGCCCGGCTTGAGCGCGAACTTACCGTCACCCAGCAGCGCCAGCACGGCCGCCACCACGGTCAGGAAAATCGGGTACTCCCAACCGCCGCCCGTATTGCCGAACCCCCAGCCATTGCCGAAATGCACGGTCGACGCGACGAACAGCTGCACCACCGCGATGGCGGCGACCCAGCGCGGCCACACGCCCAGGATCAGCAGCACGCCCGCGGCGACTTCGAAGATGGTCACGGGATAGGCCAGCCAGCCGGCGAAACCGATCTTGGCGAAGAACTGCGCCGTGCCCGGCAGCGTGTACACCAGCAGCTTGGTCAGGCCGTGGGCCAGGAACATGACGCCCAGCGCCACGCGCAGCAGCAGCGCCGCATAGGGCGCGGTACGGTTATCGATCATTGCGTTCTCCTTGTCTGGAACATGAATCGCCCAGGACGGGAAGATTCTTGATGGGCGCCATTTTTGCGATTCCTAAAACAAAGATAAACATGCAAAATCGCAAATTATTGTTCCCAAAAAGGAAACAATCTTGGATACGCATACCGCCATGCAGACCTACGCCAAGGTCGTGGAACTGGGCTCCTTCGCCGCCGCCGCGGACAAGATGGGCCAGGCCCGCTCCGTGGTGACGCGCCAGATCGCCTATCTGGAACAAAAGTACGGCGTGCGGCTGCTCAACCGCACTACCCGCAAGCTCAGCATGACGGACGCCGGACGCGCCTTCTATGAACGCGTGCGCCCGATACTGGCCGAGGTGGCGGACCTGGAGCAGGCCCTGCAGGCCGAAGGCCAGCGCCCCAGCGGCCGGCTGCGCATCAGCGCCCCCGTGTCCTTCGGCATCCTGCACCTGGGGCCGGCCATCGCCGAATACCTGCAGCAGTACCCGGACGTGGTCATCGACCTGGACCTGAACGACCGCGTGGTGGACCTGGTGGAAGACGGCTACGACGTGGCCGTGCGCATCGGCCCATTGCAGGACTCCTCGCTGGTGGCGCGGCCACTGGCGCCGCAGCGACTGCTGGTCTGCGCCTCGCCCGACTACCTGCGCCGGCATGGCACGCCGGCCACGCCCGAGGACCTGAAGCTTCACCGCTGCCTGCACTACGCCTACGCCAGCACCGGCAACGAATGGCATTTCGAGAAGGACGGACAGGTGAGGCTGCTGCGCGTGAACGCGGCGCTGCGGGCCAACAACGGCGACGTGCTGCGCACCGCCGCGCTGGCCGGGCATGGCGTCATCCTGCAACCGGAGTTCCTGGTTGGCGAGGACGTGCGCGCCGGCCGCCTCACCGAGATCCTGACGGACTACACGAACACCTCCATCGCCATGTATGCCGTGTATCCGCACCGCCGCTTTCTGTCCCCAAAAGTCCGCTCCTTCGTCGAGCACCTGGAGGCGCGTTTCGCCGCGCCCCGCCCGATGCCCGCCCCCGGCGCAGCGAAGCGCCGCAGCCGGTAGAATCCCGTCCATGACCGCAAAATCGCCCATCGAGTATTTCCCCGCGCCGCGCCGGGCGCGCTTCTGCAGCCAATGCGGTTCGCCCGTGAACCGCCGCGTGCCCGAAGGCGACAACCGCGAGCGCGACATCTGCGACCATTGCGGCGCGATCCACTACCAGAACCCCCGGCTGGTGGTCGGCACGGTTCCGGTCTGGGAAAACCGCGTGCTGCTGTGCCGGCGCGCGATCGAGCCGCGCTACAACACCTGGACGCTGCCGGCGGGCTTCATGGAATTGGGCGAAAGCACCGCGCAGGGCGCGGCGCGCGAAACGCTGGAAGAATCCGGCGCCCGCATCGAACTGGGCGAGATCTACACCATCATCGACGTGCCGCAGATCGAGCAGGTGCATGTGTTCTACCTGGCGCAGGCGCTGGGCCCCGAGCTGGATCCCGGCCCCGAAAGCCTGGAAGCGCGCTACTACGACGAGGCCGAGATCCCGTGGGACGATCTGGCCTTCCGCACGGTGTCCAGCACCCTGCGCCGCTACTTCGAAGACCGCAAGCATGGCGCCTTCGGCCCGCATCACTACACCCTAGAATCGCACCGTTGAAGCTGCCCTGGCTCGCCGCAGACACGCCGTTTCCGCCCGCGGAGTTCGCGCTGACGGAACCGGACGGCCTGCTCGCGGCCGGCGCCGACCTGTCGGTGCAGCGCCTGACCCAGGCCTATTCCAGCGGCATCTTCCCCTGGTACTCGGAAGGCGAACCCGTGCTGTGGTGGAGCCCGGATCCGCGCATGGTGCTGGAGTGCGCGCATTTCTCGCCCTCGCACTCGCTGCGCAAGCTGCTGCGCCAGATCGCGCGCGACGAGCACGCGGCCACGCCGCGCGTGCAGGTGCGCGTGGACACGGCCTTCGCCGAGGTCATGCGCCAATGCGCGGCGCCGCGCGACGGGCAGCCCGGCACCTGGATCACCGCCGCGATGCAGGAAGCCTACCTGGCCTGGCATCAGGCCGGCGTCGTACACAGCATCGAAACCTGGATCGACGGCGAACTGGCCGGCGGCCTGTACGGGATCAGCCTGGGGCGCATGTTCTACGGCGAATCCATGTTCACCCGCAGCACCGACGCCTCCAAGATCGCCCTGGCCTACCTGGTGCGACACCTGACGGCGCAAGGCGTGGCGCTGATCGACTGCCAGCAGCAGACCCGCCACCTGGCCAGCCTGGGCGCCCGCCCGATCGCGCGTTCGAAGTTCCTGCAACACGTGCGCGCCGCCACCGCGCAGCCGTCGCTGGCCTGGACGCCCGGCTGGCTGGACAGCGCCGGCATGCTGCATCCGCTCGCCCGCAAGGACGAGCCGGAATCCGCCGCTTAAGCGTTAATATGTAGCCGTCCCACGCGGGCCCGCCCGCGCATCCCGGGCATCCCATGAGCCAGCTAAAAGAATTACCCTTCTCCACGCTGCAGTTCTACGCGACCGCTCCCTACCCTTGCAGCTATCTGCCGGGTCGCCAGGCCCGGTCGCAAGTGGCTGCGCCCGGCCACCTGATCAACGCCGGCACGTATTCCCAGCTCGTCGAGCAGGGCTTTCGCCGCAGCGGCCTGTTCACCTACCGTCCCCATTGCGACAACTGCCAGGCCTGTGTGCCGGTGCGCGTGGACGCCGCGGCCTTCGCACCCAACCGCAGCCAGCGCCGCGCCTGGCGCGACCACCAGCCGCTGCAGTCCTTCGTGGCCGAGCTGGCCTGGTCGCCCGAGCATTACCGCCTGTACACGCGCTACCAGCAGGGCCGCCATCCCGGCGGCGGCATGGACGAGGACAGCCGCACCCAGTATGCACAGTTCCTGCTCACCAGCCGCGTCAACACGCGGCTGGTGGAATTCCGCGATCCCGCGGGCGCGCTGGTGATGGTGTCCATCATCGACGTGCTGGACGATGGCCTGTCCTCGGTCTACACCTTCTACGATCCGGACGTGCCCGGCAGCCTCGGCACCTACAGCATCCTTTGGCAGATCGAGCAGTGCCGCACGCTCAACCTGCCCTGGCTGTACCTGGGCTATTGGATCGCCGAAAGCCGCAAGATGTCCTACAAGGCCAGCTTCCACCCCGCGCAGTTCCTGGTGGACGGGCAATGGCGGGACGGCCCGCCGGCGCCGACGGCCTGAGCGGCGGCGGCGGACGGGCCGCCTCAAGACAAATTACAATCCCGCCTCATGTCTATCCTCTTCCACGCCTATCCCCTGGCCCGCCCGGCGCTGTTTGCCATGGACGCGGAAACCGCCCACGAAGTCACCTTGTCCGGGCTGCAACGCGCCTATGAGTGCGGTGCCACGCGCAAGCTGCTGCACGCGCAGCCGCAGGCGCCGACCACGCTGATGGGCATGCGGCTGGCCAATCCCATCGGCCTGGCCGCGGGGCTGGACAAGAACGGCGCCTACATCGACGCGCTCGGCAACCTGGGTTTCGGCTTCATCGAGGTCGGCACCGTGACCCCGCGCGCGCAGCCCGGCAACCCCAAGCCGCGCATGTTCCGCCTGCCGCGCGCCAATGCGCTGATCAACCGGTTGGGCTTCAACAACCAGGGCCTGGACGCCTTTCTCGCCAACGTACAGCGCAGCCAGTGGCGCAAACAGGGCGGCATCCTGGGGCTGAACATCGGCAAGAACGCCGACACGCCCATCGAGCGCGCCGCCGACGATTACCTGATCGGCCTGGCAGGCGTGTATCCGCACGCCGACTACGTGACGGTCAATATTTCCTCGCCCAACACCAAGAACCTGCGCGCGCTGCAGGGCGGCGACGAGCTGTCAGCGCTGCTGGCCCAGCTGGCCGACAAGCGCAAGGCGCTCGAGGACCAGCATCAGCGCCGCGTGCCGATGGCCGTGAAGATCGCCCCGGACCTGACCCAGGAGCAGATCGACGCCATCGCCGACACGCTGCCGCGCCACGGCATCGATGGCGTCATCGCCACCAACACCACGCTGTCGCGCGATGCGGTCGCGGGCATGGCCCACGCCGAGGAAGCGGGCGGCCTGTCGGGTGCGCCCGTGCACGAGCTGTCGCTGGCGGTGATCCGGCGCCTGAAGGAACAGTTGGGAAGCCGCATGGCCATCATCGGCGTGGGCGGCGTGCTGTCCGGCAAAGCGGCCCAGGAAAAGATGCAGGCCGGCGCCGACGCGGTGCAGCTCTACACCGGCCTGATCTATCGCGGCCCGGCGCTGGTGGGCGAATGCGTCAAGGCGGTCGCCGGCGCGCGCTGAGCGCCCCGCGATCCCGGCCTGCACGGGCCGGGGCCTCGCCCCCCTCTTGGGCCGAAGGCACGCAAATCGCAGGCAAAAAAGTGCCGGTGTCAATTCTTTCGCGCAAATCAAGAAGGACTTGAAACCGTATATGGGACAGTAGGTTAGCTCCTTTCGGGGCCGCTTAGAAGAAGAGCGGCGTTGTCGGCTAGGAGCGACATAGGAGCGTTGGGAGAGAAAGCCGCATCGCACTGTGTAGTGCTGGATTGCCGAGGAACGGCGGGCCTGTCGCATCATCATAGCCCAACAGGCTCGGCGGCATCCAGAATGAAGAACGCGCAGCCTGGGCTGCGCGTTCGATGGATGCCGTTGAATAGCATGCGGTGCAATCATGGCGGCTTCGGTGGTGTGCTGCGGGTCGCCGTGCCCTTCCTGAATCCTCGATCCCCCGCCATGAACGCTTCCAGCATATGCGGGATCAGCGTCGCCGCATCAACGGCCTCGCCATACGCCTGCGCGTGTAGCGCGGCGTAGCGGTCGAGGTCGACTTTCAAGCTGGTCGGGCAAACGAAAGTCAGCTTGGTGCTCTCGGTCTTCGGCAGCGGGCCGAGCCGCAGCTTCTTGGTCGTGCTCATCGTGAAGTCCCCCGGTTGAAGAACAGCGGCTGGTACGGCCGCAGCACCAGATCCCGGTTGACGATGATGCGAACCGGCAGGCCCGGCCGTTGCGTTAAGGTCGGCTGGATGTTGAGGTTGCGCCGGGTCATCTCCTGGCCGACCTGATTGATGCTGTCCTGCGCGCTGTCGCGCCCAGCGATGATGACGCGATCACCATCCTGCCGGTTCTCCGGCGCGGCCAGCTCGGCACCGACGCCCAGCAGCGTGGTGAGTGCCGCACCGGCAAAGATGCGGCCCCAGTGGTAGTCCACATCGTCCTCCAGCCCGGCATAGCCGGCTGGGTCGGTGCCGGCCAGGTTGTCGAGCGTGAGCGAAGACGTGTCCGGCAGGATGATCCGGTTCCAGACGACTTGAACGCGGCTCTGCCCGTAGCTGACCTGGCTGTTGTATTTGCCCAGGATGCGCGAACCCTGCGGAATCAGCAGGAAGCGCCCGGTGGCTGTGTCATAGACCGGCTCCGTCACCGTGGCGATCACGTCGCCGGGCAAGTCCGACTTGATGCCCGTCACCAAGGCACCTGCGACCACTGTTCCGGCCATAACCTGATACGGCGAAATTGGCAGAGTCAGATTGCCGGAATTACGGGTTTCAGTGGGGCCAGCTTTCATGAAAGCCTCTTTCTGGTCTTGCCGGTTTTGCACCGCTGTCGGGTCAGCAGGTTGGGCCGCCGTGGAGGCCGGCCCGGCCGCCAGCGGGTCAAACGCCGCATTGGCGGCGAAGCCCGGCGCAGCGGCCACCTGTGTCTGCGCTACCGGCGCCGCATTCTGCCCACCCGAGCGGAAGAACACGGACGAGGCCGCGGCCGCCTCGGCTTCTTTTCGCAGGGCATCGTTCGGGTCGTGACCGGGGGCCGCGTAGGCAGCCGTCGCCGGTTGCTGCGACTTCACGATAGCCGGGCCAAGATCGCCCGGCAGCGGTGGCCCTAGTTCGGGAACGGCAGGCAGCAACGCCGGCGGCAGCTTGGAATAGTCCGTCGGCAGCGCATCCAGTCCTTCCGACTTTGACACGCGATCGACGTTGTAAAGCTCGGTCTGCTCGCCTGTGCTGCGTCGATGAGGTTGCAGCGACCACATCAGCGCGCCGAGCACGGCGACCGCTAGGACGCCGGCAAGGATGGCCAGCGAGCGCCGGTTCAGGCGTGTGACTGGACGCGGCTGGGCGCGCAGCGCCACTGCCTCCGGCGCCACCTTGTCCGCCTGCGGCGCGGCAAGGTCGGGAGTGTCATCCTGGCTCATGGTCAGTTCCTCCGTGCAACACCATCGGTGCGCTCGATCCGCACCACGTCGCCGCCATCGCCGCCCAGCCGCAGTTCGGCCGCGCCGAACAGGCGATCCACGACGTAGTACGGCGAGCGAAAACGGTAGTTCACCAGTTGCCCGTCGCCCTGCGCGCCGATGACAAACAGCGGCGGCAGCTCGCCCTGGGCGATGCCCGGCGGGAACTGGATATAGACCTTCTCTCCATCATCGAAGGCGCGCAGAGGCTTCCACGGCGGGTTGCTGCCCGATACCGCGTAGCGGAAGCGGATCTTGTCCAGCGACAGGCCCGTATCGACAGGCGTTGTTGCCTGCGCTGCCTGCGCCTGGCGCTGCAACGCGAGCATTCGGTCTTTCGGATAGTCCCAGGACACCGACGCCATCCATGCCCTCTCGGTCGAGGTCAGCTCCAGCAGGTAGGTGCGCCGACTGGTGGTGATGACGAGATTGGTTTTCAGACCGGAGCGGATAGGCTTGACCAGCACATTGACGCGCAGATCGGCCCCGCCGCCGCTGGACGTGTCGCCCACGATCCAGCGCACGGTATCGCCGGCGGCGACCGTTACCAGTTCCTCGCCCGGTTGAAGCGAAACCACCGTCACGCGCCCCGGCGACGCATAGACCTGATAAAGCGCGCCATCGGTGAACGGCCACACCTGAATCGCGTTGACGTAGCCCTCACGGGTAGGCGCGATACGCGCTTCTGCATTGGCACGGGAAACGCGCACCTTTTCGTCGGCCGGCTCCGGCGCAACGGGGGCCTCATCGAGTTCCGGCAGGGGCTTCAACTGCGCCGGCAGCGCCAGCGGTTCAGGGACGGCGACGACTTCGACGGGCTTGGGCGGTTCGGGCAACGGCTGGGCCAGCACCGTCTCGTCGAGCGAGATGGATGGCGGCGGCTTCCCCTGCGAGGCGCAGCCCGCGAGGGCCAGCAGCGTCAAAGGAACAACGTAAAGGCGGAAACGAAGTTTCATGGTTTGGCTCCTTCGGAAGAATCCAGTTCGCGGCTCCATGACAGGCCGTTGACGTAGATACCCAATGGGTTCTTGAGCAGGCGCTGTTCAGTACGCGGGGTTTGCAGGACGGTCGAAAGCACGGCGTTCCAGCGTTCGGTGCCGGCGGGCGCACCGTTGACATAGCGCTGCTCTGTCCAGCGCACGTTGAAAGACGTGTCGCTCGCGCGAACCACGCTGGTGATTTGCACCGTTACCGATTCCTTGCCGATGCGGGCGAATGGGTCATTGGTGCGGGCGTAGTCGTTGAGCACCGCCGCGCCCTTGTCGGTGGTGTAGTCGTAGGCATCGAGCCAGTTCTGCCGCACCACGATGGGGTCGATGGACAGCGAGCGAACCAGCGTCACGAAGCGCGCCAGGTGGTGCGCGATCTGCGCGTCGCCGGGCCGGTACGGCGTGGCGGCCTCTCCCACGGCGCGCACCTGCCCGGCTTGATCGACCTCGATGACATAGGGCGTCACGATGGACTGCGCCGAGCGCCACACCAGGCCGCCGGCCATCAACAGCGCGAGCACTAGGCAGCCGAAGGCCATCAGGCGCCAATTCTTCGCCTGCACGCGGGCGGAGCCGATACGGTCGTCCCACACCTGGGCGGCGGCTTGATACGGGGTGGCAGGCTGCGGCGTATCGGCGTAGCGCACCTGCGGTCGTTTGAATCGCATGGGTGTTCTCCTTGAAGGTTAGGTATCGGAATCCCGCAGGCTCGGGCCTTGCCCGGAGCCGCCGCCGTCGCCGCCGCGCAGCGTGTGGGCGGCAGTGGTCGCGGCATGGGTAGCCTGCTGGCGGCGGTGCATCCGCTTGGCCCAGGCCGGTTGCTGTTGCTTCTGCGAGCCTGCGGTGCCGTCTGCGGTCTGGCCGGGGCCAGCACCGTCGCTGCCGGCTTCTGTGCCGTTCCAGCCAGCGCGGAAGGAGTCGGCCACCTTCTGCCCAACAGCGGAAGCACCAGAGGTGACGCTGCGGCCTGCGGCTTGTGCGCCAGTCTTGGCGACATTGCCGAGGCCAGCCGCCGCGCCCTTGGCACCGCCGCCGGCCGCAGCGGAACCGGCCTGGAACGCCGATCGGGCACTGCCGGCCGCCGAAGTCGCGGCACGCGCACCGGCACCGGCCAGCTTTGCGGCCGCCGGGGCCATTCGTGCCCCGGCCATGACGGCGCCGCCCACGCCCGTTACGGCGGCGCCGATGGCAACGCCGGTGCCGACAGCCCCGACCGCAGCACCAGCCATCGCGCCCGCACCAAGCTGTGGCGCACCGGACACCAGGCCGGTGGCGATACCGGGGCCGAAAATGCCCAGCGCCAGCAGCGCGAGCGAGGCCAGCATCACGACCAGCGCGTGGTCGATGGATGGTTCGTCGGGATGCACCTGGAACTCGGCGAACAGGCCTGAACCGATGCCGACGATGACGGCCAGCACCAAGACCTTGATGCCTGACGACACCACGTTGCCTAGCACCTTTTCCGCGAGGAACGAGGTCTTGTTCCAGAGTGCAAACGGGATCAAGACGAAGCCGGCGAGCGTAGTCAGTTTGAACTCGATCAGCGTGATGAAAAGCTGTACGGCCAGCACGAAGAAGCAGAGGATCACCACCAGCCAGGCGATGAACAGAACCACGATAGGGTCGATGTTCACGAACACCTCGGGGAACCCAGCCATGTCCCCGATCTGTTCCAGAATCGGCGCGGCTGCGTCGATGCCGGTCTTCGCCAGCCGGCCCGGCTGAAGGAAGTTCTCCATCGTGATGGCCGAGCCGGTAGCGGTAATTCCCAAGCCGGCGAACGAGCGGAACACGATGCTCGCCAGCCAGTTGAAGTTGCCGATGATGTAGGCGAACGCGCCGACACAGAGCACCTTGCGCAGCAGCTTGGCGATCACGTCGTCGCCCTGGCCGGTGGCGTGGCTCATGGCCCAATACAGGCCAGCGATCGTCATGTCGATGACGATGAGCGTGGCGGTGAGAAATGCCACTTCGCCCTGCAATAAGCCGAAGCCCGAGTCGATGTAGCGCGAGAACGTATCGAGGAAACGGTCGATGATGGTCACGTCGTTCATGGCGAATCCTCGGGCGGAGTGAGCGGAACGGCGCCCTCTGGCAATTCATCTGCGGGCGTATCGAAGCTCGGCGGAATCGGCGGGAGTTCAGCCAGCGAGTTGTATTCATCCGGCCCGGTATGGCCGGCGAAGAAGCGCCGCCGGAAGGCTTCAGCGGCGGCGCGGCAGGCATCCTCGCCCACGGCCTGCCGGTCGGCCGCGCATTGCCCGCGCAACGCCTTGAGCCGCACCGGATCTGCGGCCAGGGCGTCGGCCAGGTTCTCGGCCGGCTGCTGGCCGCACGCGGTCAGCAGCACGGCCATCAGGACGGAAGCGCATCGCATGGCCGCCTCCGGTCAGTTGTTATAGAAGTTGACGGACTGCGGCGTGTACGGCGTGCCGGTGCCCAGAAAGCGCCGCCGCACTTCGCGGGCGCGCTCCATAGCCGCCGCTTGCCGCGCCAGTTCCAGTGAAGCGGCCCGGTCTTGCGTGATCTGGAGCTGCTGCGCCTGGATCGACTGCTTGGCCTGCAAAGCCAGGAGCTGGTTCGTCGCCTGCATCGCTTGCAGCGCGCCGGTGGCCGACTGGCTCTGGCTCACGAGATCGGCCAGCGCGCTTTCGTCTTGGGCGAGGTTCTGCGACACCTGCGCCTGCATCCGCATCGCGGTGTGCAAGCCGTTCAAGGTGTTCTGCCAGCGTTCGCGGGCGTCCTGTGCCATGCGGTCGCCGCTGATGGTGGCGGCGTACTGTTCCGGGTACAGGCGGGCGAACGTGGCATCCATGCTCTGCACGTCGTAGGCCAAGCCGCGCGCCTCGGCGATCAGGCGCTCGGTGGTGGCGAGCGTCGAGCGCAGGCGGTTGACGATGTTGAAGTCGAGATTTGCCAGGTTCCTGGCCTGGTTCATCAACATCTGCGCCTCGTTCTGAAGCTGGTTGATCTGGTTGTTGATCTGTTCCAGCGTGCGCACGGCGGTCAGCGTGTTCTGCACGAAGTTGGACGGGTCGAACACCGTCAGCGCGGATGCGGGCTGCACGGCCAGCAGCGATACCGACAGCACGGCAGCGAGTGAGACAGAGAGCAAACGGGGCTTGGTCTTCATGGTGAAACCTCCAGCGGTTGAGAAGCGAGAAAGGAAGCTGCCGCCGGAGCGGACGGCAGCAGGTCGGCGGCCCAGCCGAGGCCGCGATGGCGCAGCCACGCGCCGGCGAAGCCGGGAGCGCCGGCCTGCGTCAGCACGCGGTCAATATCGCGTTGGTCTTGAGGGGTGGATGCGCCCGCGAATGCGAGCGCGACAGGCCCCAGGTCGAGGTCGAACAGGCGATTGCCGAGGCGCGACTGGTAGTAGTAATCGCGCTTGGGCTGTGCGGTCGCCACGATCTCAATCTGGCGGCTGTTCAAGCCGAAGCCTTCGTAGATCGTGCGAATCTGCGGCTCGGTGGCCTGCGGGTTAGGTAAGAAGATCCTGCTCGCGCAGCTTTCGATGATGGCTGGCGCGATGGTCGAGTCCTTGATGTCGGCCAGCGACTGCGTGGCAAAGATGACGCTGACGTTCTTTTTTCTGAGCGTCTTGAGCCATTGCCGGATGCGGGCCGCGAAGGACGGCTCATCGAGGAACAGCCACGCTTCATCGAGGATCAGCAGCGTGGGCGCGCCGTCAAAACGTTCGTCGAAGCGGGCGAACAGGTAGCGCAGCACTGCTTGCACGGCGGCGGGGCTGTGCATCAGTTCTTCCATCTCAAAGCCCTGCACGTCGGCCATGCCCAGCCGGTCGTGGTCAGCGTCCAGCAGCTTGCCGTGGGCGCCGCCCAACACATAGGGCGCGAGCGCTTGGCGCAGCGCGTTGGACTGCAATAACACCGACAAGCCGGTCATGGTGCGCTGCTCCACTGGCGCACCGGCAAGGCTTCGCAGCGCCGACCAAATGGCAGCCTTCTCGTCCGGGCCGACCGTCACGCCTTCGTGCAGCAGCCGGCCCTCCACCCATTCGGCGGCCCAGGTGCGGTAGCCCTCGTGGGCTATTCGCGCGAGTGGCTGGAAGGCGATGCCGCCATCGGCACCGAGGTCGTAGTGCTCACCGCCAAGGCCGAGGATGGTGGCGCGCATCGAGCGCCCCATGTCGAAGGCGAAGATCCGCGAGCCGAAGTAGCGCCGGAACTGCATGGCCAATATGGCGAGCAGCACCGACTTGCCCATGCCGGTCGGCCCGGCGACAAGGGTGTGCCCCACGTCGCCGATGTGCGTCACCAGCCGGAACGGCGTCGCGCCATCGGTGCGGGTGACGATCAGCGGCGGGCCATCGAGGTGTTCGTTCTTCTCCGGCCCAGCCCATACCGCTGACATCGGCATCATGTGCGCCAGGTTCAGCGTCGAAACGATGGGCTGACGCACGTTCGCGTATGCGTTGCCGGGGACGGACGACAGCCAGGCATCGACTGCGTTGAGGGTTTCGGGGATGGTCACGAAACCCCGGCCCTGGATGACGCGCTCCACCATGCGCAGCTTCTCGTCGGCCACGGCCGGGTCGGCGTCGAGCACCGTCACCGTGGCGGTGAGGTAGCCGAAGGCGACTTGATCGCTGCCCAGCTCCTGCAAGGCGGCATCGGCGTCGGCGGCCTTGTTGCTGGCATCGGTATCGACCAGCGGGCTTTCCTGCTGAAAGATCGTTTCGCGCAGCAGCGCGATGACGTTCTTGCGCTTGGCGAACCATTGGCGCCGCAAGCGCCCCAATTCCCGTTCCGCCTCGGCTTTGTCCAGGCACAGGAAGCGCGTACTCCAGCGATACGCAAAGCCCAGGCGGTTGAGGTCGTCCAAGATCCCCGGCCAGGTCGAGGTCGGGAAGCCTCGTACCGACACCACGCGCAGGTGCTGATCGCCCAGCATGGGCGCCAGGCCGCCGACCAGCGCGGCATCGGCCAGCAGTGCGTCGATATGGAACGGCACGTCGGGCACGCCGACGCGATAGCGCCGCGTGGAGACTGTGGCATGCAGGTAGGTCAGCGTCTGGCTATCGTCCAGCCAGGCAATCTCCGGCATCACACCATCGAGCAGGTCGAACACGCGATCGGTCTCTGCCACGAAGGAATCAAGCCGACCACGCCAGTCCACACCCTCAGTGGGCCGGTTCTCGTACAGCATCCCAGCCGCACGGGCGCGAGACTCTTGCGGCGGTAGGTGTTGCAACGTGAAGTGATAGACGCTCTCGAAATGGCCATCCGACTCCTCGAACGCCGCGCGTCGCTCCTCATCCACCAGCCAGGACAGTGGTTCGGGAAAGGAGGATTGCGGATAGCTCGATGCCCGCATCCGCTCGGCCTCGATATAGAAGGCCCAGCCAGACCCGGTACGGCGAAGCGCGTTGTTCTGCCGCGCCGACGTGGCAATCAGCTCGCCCTGTGTCGCACTGTCCAAGTCGGGGCCGCGAAACTGGAACGTGCGTTGAAACGAACCATCTTTGTTCAGCACAACGCCCGGCGCGACCAGCCCGGCCCAGGGCAGCCAGTCGGCAAGCAAGGCCGGGCGCTGACGATATTCGGCAAGGTTCAGCATGGCGTCCTCCCCTCACACGTCCAGAAGCGGGCGGTGTTTGATATGCCGCGCGAAGACCTGCATGAACTGCGGATCGACGCGCGCACCCCATACGGCCAGCGAGTGGCCGACGATCCAGAGCACCACGCCGGGAATCCACAGTTGCAGGCCCAGCCCGACGGCGGCGGCTAGCGTGCCGTTGGCAATCGCCACGGTGCGCGGCGCACCGCCCAGCAGGATCGGCTCGGTCAGCGAGCGATGCAGCGGCACTTCAAAGCCCGGAAGATCGGTGGCCTTACTCATACGACGGCCCCTCCGGAGAAGCTGAAGAACGACAGGAAGAACGAGGACGCGGCGAACGCGATGGACAGGCCGAACACGATCTGGATCAGCTTGCGAAAGCCGCCGCTGGTATCACCGAACGCCAGCGCAAGCCCCGTCGAGATGATGATGATCACCGCCACGATCCGGGCGACTGGCCCTTGGATGGATTCGAGGATGGAGGTCAGCGGCCCTTCCCACGGCATCGAGGAACCGGCGGCCTGCGCCGTGCCCGCCAGCAACAGCATCAGCGCGGCCAGCAGCAGCCCTTGCCCTGCGGGACGGGCCAGGTGGCGCAGCCGCGCCATGCTGGACAGGCGAGAAATAGGATTTACGGAAAGACGGAAAGCATCAACGTGCGTCATGGCAGTTCTCCAGGTTGGTCAGGGGTCGAGGAAGGCGCAGCGGCAGCGGCTGCAAGAGGAACCGGCGGCAGCTCGGGAAACGGCGTTTCCAGCGCATCTGTCAGGCGATAGCCCGCACCGTCGAAGCCGACGACACGGGAGATGGTTTCGACGTGACGTTTGCGGCCACGGCCTGCGATGTGAATCACCACGTTGACCGCCTCGGCGATCAGGGCGCGGGGCGGATTCACTGCCACTTCGAGGATCAGTTGCTCCAGACGCAGCAGTGCGCCCAAGGCGGAGCCGGCATGGATGGTGGCAATGCCGCCGGGGTGGCCGGTGCCCCAGACCTTCACCAAGTCCAGGGCTTCGCCGCCACGCACTTCGCCGACGATCACGCGGTCAGGCCGCAGGCGCATCGTGGCCCGCACCAGCTCGGTCATTGTGACGACGCCGGCGCGGGTGCGCAGCGGCACATGGTCGCGGGCCGCGCATTGCAGCTCGATGGTGTCTTCGAGCACCAGCACGCGGTCGCCTGTGGCGGCGATCTCGGCCAGCAGCGCGTTCGCCAGCGTGGTCTTGCCGGTGCTGGTGCCGCCGGCGATCAGGATGTTCTGCCGCTCGCGCACGGCGCGGCGCAGGAACTCGGCCTGCCCGGCGGTCAGGATGCCGTCGGCCACGTAGCGATCCAGGCCGATGATGCTCACGGCCCGCTTGCGTAGCGCGAAGGCTGGCCCCGGGGCGGCCGGAGGCAGGATGCCCTCGAAACGCTCGCCGGTTTCCGGCAACTCGGCGGTCAAGAGCGGCTGGCCGCGATGCACCTCCGCGCCGACATGCGCGGCGACCAGGCGGATGATGCGTTCACCATCGGCCTCGGGCATCTCCACGCCCAGCGGCGAGCGACCCGACGACAGCCGATCCACCCACAGGGTGCGATCGGGGTTGAGCATGATTTCCACAACATCCGGATCTTCGAGCGCAGCGGCGATCAGCGGCCCCATCGCCGTGCGCAGCATCTGGATGCGGCGATCCTGGGACGCCGCGGCGGATGAGCGAGATTCAGGCGGAATCTGCGGAACGGCACTCATGACGCACGCTCTGCAGCTCGCTCATCGGCGGACGCCATCGCTGCTGCGTCATCCATCCGCATCGGATCGGGGTGCAGTTCCTCCACCACGTCGCGCACCAGACTGCGGCCACGCAGCAGGTGGCGACCCAACTGCTCGACGAACTGCTCGAAGCGCGCTTTGCCCTGGGCGCGGGCCGCGTCCTTGTGGGCTTCTGGCACCGGCGTGCTGATGGTCAAGAAATAGCGGATGAACAGCGCCAGCGTTTCGATCTGGATGTTCTGGTCGCGCTCCATGCGTTCGGTCTGCCGCGACAGTCGATCCAGCCGCTTGGCAATGGCGGCCTCACGCTGGTCGCCCGCATCGGGTGACAGCCAGGACGCCAAGGCCGCTGCGACGATGGAGGACTTGGACACGCCTTTCTTGGCGGCAAGTTCATCCAGGCGCTTGGCGTGCTCGGGCTGGATGAAAAGATTGAGGCGGTATTGGCTCATAGGTCGATTCCGTCGTTGGGGTCGAGAGAAGCCAGCCGGGCCGTGCGCTGCATGGCCGGGTCGAGCTGGCCGGGAAGCGGGAGCGCCAGGTCGTCGTCATCGAGCAGCTCCAGGTCGTTCGCACACGCGTCCAACTCGGGCTCGTAGGCGACGGTTTCGGAGAGTTCGAGCTGGCGGCGCGGGCCGCCGTCATCGGTGCCGCCCGGACCATCGGCGGATACCGAGGTCGGCGCCGTAGGTACGGCCGGGATCGCCAAGCCGCTCCAGTCGTCGGGGCGGGCTGGCGGCGCGTCGGCGTACCTCCCGACTGCGAGCACGGGCGGTGGCAGGACGCGATCCTTGAAATTGGCGTCGACGTAGTAACGCAGCTTCTTCGCGCGGATCGGGGCAACGCTGGACACCATGACTACGGCGTCCTCAGGTGGAAGCTGCATCACCTCGCCGGGCGTCAGCAGCGGACGTGCAGTTTCCTGACGCGACACCATCAGGTGCCCCAGCCACGGAGCGAGGCGGTGGCCCGCGTAGTTGCGCTGCGCGCGAAGCTCGGTGGCGGTGCCGAGGGTTTCGGAAATCCTTTTCGCCGTCCTTTCGTCGTTGGTGGCGAAAGTCACCCGGACATGGCAGTTGTCGAGGATGGAATGGTTCTGCCCATACGCCTTGTCGATCTGGTTCAGGCTTTGAGCGATGAGAAAGCTGCGGATGCCGTAGCCGGCCATGAAGGCAAGCGCGGACTCGAAAAAATCGAGGCGACCCAGCGCCGGAAACTCGTCCAGCATCAGCAGCAGCTTGTGCCGGCGCGCGATGCCATCGCTGCCGTCGAGCGATTCGGTCAGCCGCCGCCCGATCTGGTTCAAGATGAGCCGGATCAGCGGCTTGGTGCGGCTTATGTCGGAGGGCGGCACCACCAGATAGAGCGATACCGGGTGCTCGGCGGAAATCAGGTCGGCGATGCGCCAATCGCAGCGCGATGTGACTTCGGCCACGGTCGGGTCGCGGTACAGGCCGAGAAACGACATGGCGGTGGAGAGCACGCCCGATCGCTCGTTGTCCGACTTGTTGAGCACTTCGCGGGCAGCGGATGCGACAACCGGGTGAGGCGCATCGCCCAGGTGCTTCGTCGTCATCATCCGGTGCAGCGTCAGCTCGAACGGACACGCCGGGTCGCTGAGGAAGTTGGCGACGCCGCGCAGCGTCTTGTCCTCGCCTGCGTACAGAACATGCAAGATTGCACCGACCAGTAGCGCGTGGCTGGTCTTCTCCCAATGATTGCGCTTCTCTAACGCACCTTCAGGGTCAACCAGAATGTCGGCGATGTTCTGCACGTCGCGCACTTCATGTGCGCCGCGCCGGACTTCAAGCAGCGGGTTGTAGGCGGCCGACTGCCTATCGGTGGGGTTGAAAAGCAGGCAGTGCGAAAAGCGCGAACGCCAGCCCGCCGTGATCTTCCAGTTCTCTCCCTTAATGTCGTGAATGACGGCGGACGCCGGCCACGAAAGCAACGTAGGCACCACCAAGCCCACGCCCTTGCCCGAGCGCGTGGGTGCGAAGCTCAGGACATGTTCCGGCCCCTCATGTCGGAGGTATTGGTCGTCGTGTTGGCCGAGGAAGACGCCCGCCGGGAGGGTCAGTCCAGCTTTGCGGATGTCGACGGCATCGGCCCAGCGTGCCGAACCATAAGTCGTAACCAGCCGCGACTGCCGAGAACGCCATACCGACATGGCGATGGCGACGAGTAAAGCGAACAAACCGCTACCACCCGCAATCGCACCGCCTGTGTCGAAGACGTGCGGCGCGTAGGCATCAAAGAAGAACCACCATTCGAACAAGCGCCACGGGTGATAAACCGGTACACCTAGAAGATCGAACCAGGGCGATCCGAGGCGTACTTGATAGCCAAGGGTCGCTGCTGTCCATTGTGTGGCGCCCCAGACGCCGGCGATCACGATGCCGATTACCACAGCGATCTGGCCGAACAGAACGTTCGTCCCTTGCATGACCTGTCCTCCGATTTCTCCTGCGCTGGTGTCTCATTGAAAGCGTTGCACAGGGGGTGTCGCAGGCGTCAGGATCGGTTCTGGGCTAGTGCCGGTCAAAGACCGTTCGCAGCACAATGGTCGAGGGAAAAGAAAGAATGAGCGCGGTGGCGAGTCAAAGAAAAGCGCCGCAAGCGAAAGCGCACTGCGGCGCATACAGAGTTCCAAGCAAGTTACCCAAAAAAAGCCGTCAATGGGCCTTGCTTCCACTCATAGGCAATATTTAGATATCATGAAAAACGATGATATTTAAGATTGGAATAAAAATGAAAAATATCAAGAGTATGGATCTCAACTTGCTCAAGGCGCTGGACGCATTGTTAGACGAACGCAATGTGACACGGGCGGCGGCCCGTCTGGGACTAACCCAGCCGGCCTTGAGTGGCATGCTGACGCGGTTGCGCGAGAGCTTCGGTGACCCGCTTTTCGCGCGCTCGCAGCGGGGTATCGTTCCAACGCAGCGGGCGCTGGATCTAGGGATGCCTGTCAAGCAGGTGCTCGCCGAAATCGACGCGCTGCTCCAGCCACCTTCCTTCAATCCGGCCACCGCACAACTGACCTTCTCCATCGCCGCGACGGACTATGCGCTGCGTGCCGTTGCTGTCCCATTTCTATCGGCACTTAAACGGCACGCACCGCGTGTACGAGTCTCATTAGTGCCAGTCGAGAGCGGGCAGCTACAGAACCAGCTTGAGCGCGGTCAGATCGATTTAGCCCTCCTGACGCCAGAGATCACTCCGCCAAATCTGCATGCCCGAGAGCTGTTCAAGGAACACTATGTGTGTGTCCTGCGGGAAGACCATCCTGCGGCTATGGGGCGCAAGCTGACCGTTAAACAGTTCTGTGCTCTCGACCATGCGCTTGTTTCCTACGATGGTGGAGGTTTCCGCGGCGTCACCGACGATGCGCTAGAACAGTTGGGCAAACGACGCAGCGTCACACTGTCGGTCAAGAGCTTTCTGATCTTGCCAGACATCCTGCGTGCCAGTGACATGGTTGCGATCTTGCCGAGCCGCTTGGTCGCCGGTATGGACAAGCTGGCTATCTCCCTGCCGCCGGTGAAGATACCGGGGTTCACCAAGACGGCTGCTTGGCACGAACGCACCCATCACGATCCAGCACATCGCTGGATACGAGCACTGCTGTTCACTTCCTGTGCTAACAACAAGTAGGCAAGATCGCTCCTATCGTCATGCTCAGCACAACTCTACCTCGCACTACAAATAAGCAATCAGTCGGCTCAATTGGAGACGCGCCCTTTCGTAGCGCCGCTGCGAGATAGCCTAGTCGGTGGATGGCAGAACCTAGGCCTTGATATCATATTTTATGATATCAAAAATAGAAACTTAGGATTTCACTTATTGCAGATGGAGGCTCATGATTTGCTCCATGACCACTTGAATGACGCAGCCACCCCTGTTGCGTCATCGACATTTTGTGAAGGAGCTTCGATATGAGCAAGCAACAGAACGCCATCCTCTGGCCCGAAGGCTACACGCCGGGCTTTACTGAGAATTTCGCCTCCAATGAGATCATCGCCGCCGGCTTGAGCGCGGCCGACGTATGGCCTCTACTCGTCACACCATCGCTGTGGCCAAGCTACTACGCCAACTCGGCTAACGTGTGCTTTCATGACGGCAAAGGCCCGGTACTGGCCGACGGCGATCGGTTTTACTTCGAGACCTTCGGCTTCCCGGTAGAGGGGCAGTGCAACGAATACGTGCCACCTGCGGATGGGCAACCCGGCCGCGTGGCCTGGCACGGCTGGTCCGGCGAGGAAGGCACAGATACGCGCCTGGATGTGCATCACGCCTGGCTGGTTGAGAACCTGGACGGCAGGCGCGTGCGCATCCTCACGCAGGAAACTCAGAAGGGCAAACCGGCCGAGGAGCTGCACAACGCCAAACCCAACCCGATGATCAACGGCCATCAGGACTGGCTCGACAGCTTGGTCGAGGCAGCGCGCAAAGCCAAGCAGGCGTAGTGGTCTCCGGCCGCTTGATCCCAAGCGTCTGAACGGAGAAAACCATGATGAGAACTCCCCTCAGGATTCTGCTGGTCCTGACTTCGCAGGCAACGATGGGCGACGAACTGCTCAACCGCGAATGGTTCCGCAGTCGGACCGAAGCGAAGGTGCTGATCGAACGTTGGCGACAGTTCTACAACGAGCAGCGGCCGCATAGCGCGCATGCTTACAAACCGCCGGCGACGATCCGGCGCAACTGGATCCAATCCGATAGCATCCCCTCCGAACTCACTGCCTGACTGGCTACAAAGTTCGTACTCAGGTCACCTTGGCGCAGGCACTGAAGGTGGAGCCACCCGGAATGGGTGCTCCCACCGCCTTACGCGCACTGGCTCGAACTCTCCCGAGGCGCCGGCAAGCTCGTCACATAGCGACTAGAGAGAGGAGGTGACCGTACGAGTTCCCAGCGCCCGATCCACTCTGGGAGCTGGGTCGCCTAGCGACTACGCTACCAATGGAGCTAGCGATCAACTCGATAACTTGAGCGTGATAACGCCCAGGATGATCAACGCCACGCCAAGGTATCGCATCAGGGAGGTTGGGTCGCCATAGAAATGAATTCCGACTAAGAAAGTTCCCGCCGCTCCGATACCCGTCCACACCGCATAAGCAGTCCCAATCGGTATCTGACGCTGAGCAAGCCATAGGAAGGCGCCGCTAATTGTCATGAAAGAGACGGCTACTGCGACCCCACTCCAACGCGATGTTGGCTCTTGCGCCATTTTCAGCCCGACCGGCCATCCGATTTCAAACAATCCAGCCAAAACAAGATAGATCCAACCCATTGCGATTCTCCTTCAAATTTTTCATATCCGGCATACATACTCCGGCATGACCACCAGCTTAGAACTTCGGCGGCTCTTTAGGCGTGGTGTGGGGCACATCGCCATCTTCGTAAAAGCGCTTTCGCGTAGCCTCGGCAACCCGGTTACATAGTTGGTCGCCCAGCATTGGTCGATCCAACTTGCATTGCTTGCGCAACTCTTTCAGACGCTCAGGATTGAGCGCTAATTCATCGACTGTCGGAAGGTTGGCTTTATCTGGTTTCCCAGATGGGCTGCAGGCTGCCAATGTCGAGGAAAGCAATATGAGAGCAATCTTCTTCATGGTTAATTTTCTTTGGGAGATTGTGTGATGGTTTACCGCCGACCTTTGGCATCTGGAGATTTGATCGAATGAACGCGTTCCATGAAGCGAGTCAGCATTTCTGACGGCTCGCTGGCCGGCCGTAGTAGATAGGTCGTGAGCATTGGCGAACGTCCAGTCAGCGGCCGTGCGACCACCCCCTGTTCCCTGCTGGCTGTGATATGCGCGCCTCCTGTGAGGCCTAGTGCAAGTCCCGCCGAAACCAGGACCATCATTAGATCGCTGGAAGTCACGCGTTCGGCAATCAGTGGCTCTATGTCCACGCGACGTAGCACCCGTTCAACTTGCCGAGCATGGCCCTCACACGCCACCGCGTCGCAGAGCACCAGCGGATACCGCAACAGCTCTTCTAGGGGAATCTGTTTGTGGGATAGCAAGGGGTGCCGTGCGGGCACAGCTACCATCAGAGGGTCACTCCACACCGGCACGGCGATGATGCCTTCGCCGACTTCATCCGATTGAGCGAAGCCGAGATCGTACAGTTCGCCACACAATCCCTTGATTTGCTGTGCCAAAGGCACCTCGAAGAAGCGAACTTCCACTTCCGGCTCTTCCTGCCGGCAGAGCGCCAACAACGCAGGCAGGCGCGATGGCGTGATTCCATCAGACAATGCAATACGGAGCTGGCAATGAAAGCCATTGGCTGCGGCGTTCACACTGTCGCGCGCCTGCTGCAAAGCTGCGAAGACACGCGGCACGCTCTCAAAGAAGAGCCTGCCCGCACGAGTCAAGCGGGTGCTCCGAGTGGTTCTCGCAAATAGCGCTACGCCCAACTCTTCCTCAAGTTCCTTGATGGCGCGCGACAGCGGCGATGTCTCTATGTGGAGGCGCTCTGCGGCTCGGGCAAAGTGCAGCTCCTCTGCCACCGCCAGAAAGTAGCGCAGGTGTCGAATTTCCATGTTCGCATTCCTCATCACTCAGGCCTCACCACCTTCGCCTTGCGTCACGCTATTTAGCTAGCCTTCGCAAGCTGCTCCAGCATGTTTCTGCGATCAAACAGGAGAGCCGGATAATGCTTTTGCCAGGACGCCCCATTGCATGGCTGTCTCGGCCCGCGTGCGGATCAGCGAAGCCTGCGCTGACAGCACCCCGGCCTCAGCCTCGGCCACCACCGTGGCGTCCACTTGTCCCGCCTCGAACAGACGTCGGCTGCGATCGAGCTGACGCTCCGCGACTGCGACACCCTCGGCCTGATGCTCCAGTGCTGCGTGCTGCGTATGCCAACCGAGATATGCGTTCTCTACGTCCTGCAAAGCACTCAACAAAGTGCGCTCGAACTCCGCACGGGCAGCTCGGCTGCGCGCCTCTCCGGTCTCGATGCCGGCACGGATCGCGCCACCATCGAAGATCGGCAACGACACCCCGGCCCCAAGTGAAAAAATGTTTCCAGTGATGCGGGTTCCCACACTCTCTACGCGCTGCCGTCCGCCGCTCAGGTCCAACACCAGCCTGGGGAAGCGTTCGCCTTCGGCTGCGTTCCAGCGCGCGGTTTCGGCGGCGAACTTCGCTTCGGCGGCGCGCACGTCGGGCCGCTCACTCAGCAGGTCCGCAGGTATGCGTGTCGGTGTCCAGTCCGGGACGGCGAGCGACGCAAGAGTTGGGGAAGCTGCAGGCGCTCCGGGCGTTTGTCCCACTAGTACATCGAGTGCATGCGTCGCCTCGCCGCGCGCACGCCGCAGTTGCTCTTGCTCCACGCGCAGTGCGACGACGCCGGCGCGGGTACGCTCGATGTCGAAGCCGGTAGCTTGTCCGGCCTCGAACTTCCGTTGCATCAGCAAGACGAGTCGTTCTGCGGATGCCAGCCGCGCCGCGGCTAGCGCTTCGAGCTCACTGGCTTGGCGCTGCTGCACAGCCGCCGACACTGTTTCAAACGCGACCTGCCACCGCGTGGCAACCCACGCTTGTTCGGCTGCCACCGCATCCAGGCGCGCACCTTCTGCTGCCTGCGAAAGCCGTCCCGACAGGTCTGCCTCCCACGATGCGGACAACGTGGCGCGGCCATCATTGCCGATTGCAACGTTCTCTGAATAGTCGCGTCCTCGAGTTGCCTGCGTGCCCGCGGACAACGAGGGGAGCAGGGAGGCCCGTGCTCGCCGCGTGGCGGCCGATGCCTCGTCCACGCGCGCTCGCGCAATCGTCAGTTCGGTATTGCGCTCCAGCGCCGCCCGGACCAAGGCATTGAGGTGCGGATCGCCGTAGGCCGTCCACCAATCGACGGGAAGAGTACGGCGGGACGATTTGTCCAAGATGCCTTCACCTCCCTCTTCATTTGAGAAATGGGCCGGTACATCCAGGCGAGGTGGATCGGCAGAGTGCGGGGCATGGCTGCAGGCCGCAAGAAGCAGTAGCGGAGAAATCATGGCAATGAGGCGATAGCGTTCAAGAATTTGAGACATGGCAGCTCCTTGCGCTCCGAAAAAGTCTTGACGGACTGTTGTATGGCTTCTACCATACCGTCTGGACTGTATATGACTCAAGCTTTTTTTGAGCACGACCATGCCGCCCCGCGCGAAAACAAAGTTGCCCCCCCCGTCCACTGCCCATAGCAGCGCCGATGCGCAGCCCGGCCTCCAGCAAGGAGCCCAGCGAACTCGCGACCGCATCCTGCAGGCCGCCCGCGAACTGGTGCTGGAGGAAGGTGCCAGTCGCTTGACACTGGACGCCGTCGTTGTGCGGGCCGGGTTGAGCAAAGGGGCGTTTCTCTATCACTTCAAGACCAAACGCGATTTGTTCGTGACACTGATCGACGAGATGATCCGGGCGCTCGACGCGGTACAAGCCAATCACGAGCGCAGGTTTGCCGGAGATCCGGACCCCTGGCTGTCGAGCCAGGTGGAAGCGATGCCCGACGACGAGATGCAGAAGATGGGCGCAGCGCTGCTCGCGGCAGCTGCGGAAGATCCAACACTTCTCGACCCACTGCGCGAGTGTTACCGCGTGCAGTACGAACGCGTGCGTCGATCCCCGCGTGGCACCGAGACCGCGGCACTCATCATGCTGGCATTGGATGGCGCCCTGTTCGCCGATCTTCTGGGTTTGCCAATACTCGCACCCGCAGAGCGGCGGCATTTCTTTCGGGCGCTCCAGGATCTCGCCTCGGGCCATCTCGAACTTGTCCCGGCAAAAGGACGCACATGAGTCGCGTCCGTAGCGGTGTCATGACCGCGTGCGCACCGCGCTCCTTGGCGGTTGCTTGCACACTATCCATTTCGACTCTGCTCTCAGGGTGCGGAAACTCGCAATCCACCGTATCCGAGCCTCCGCGCGCAGTGAAGCTCGCCGCCGCGCAGTCGGATCTCCCGCATAGCTCTCGCATCGAATTGACTGGCTCGGCGCGAGCAACCGAGCGCAGCATCCTAGGATTTGAAACAGGAGGACGGATCGCCAAGTTGAACGTCGACGTGGGTGAACGGTTCTCCCGCGGCCAAGTCCTGGCAGAACTTGATGCGCAACCTGACCGGCTTCGCGTGACACAAGCGCAAGCATCCCTGGCGGCCGCCGAAGCCGGCCTGATGGATCGACGTGTACAGACAGATCAACAGCGCCGGTTGCTCGAAAGCGAAGTCATCTCCCCTGCTGCGTTCGAGAGCGCGAAGGCGCAGCTAGCGGTCGCAGAGGGTCAAGCGCGCACTGCCAAGGCGGCGCTTGGCCTGGCCGAACGAGCACAACGTGGCACGATGATCGTCGCTCCTTTCGATGGTGTCGTGGCGGAAAAGCTGGCTTTGGCGTTCACCGACATTGCTGCTGGTGCGCCGGTATTTCAGGTCGACGGCGTGCGCAGTGGCACTGAGATCATCGCGAACGCGTCTACTACACAGGCACCTCACATAGATGTCGGCCAACGCGCAGAACTGAGCTGGAGCGGAGCCGAACAACCAATCCGAGCGGTGGTACGTCGTGTCGGTCTGCGCGCCGAAAATGGCTCGCTCCTACCCGTGGTGCTAGTGCCTGAAGATAACGCGCAAGCGCGCGCACTTCGGCCAGGTATTCCCGTACAGGTCGTGCTCGACGCACCTGCGGCAACCTCCAAGACCTCTCGGCCCGAGACTGTATCCATACCTTATGCCTCGCTGGTGCTCGGCACGAAGCCGGGCGAGGCTTCCGTCTTCGTCTACACCCCTGAAGATAAGAAGGTGCACCGTCGCGCGGTGCGCTTCACGCCGGTACAGGAAGGAGACAGCGCGCGCGTCCTCGCTGGACTCAAGCCCGGCGAGACGGTGGTTGCCGCCGGAGGAGGATGGCTCACCGATGGACAGCCAGTGACACCACTGGAAGCCACCACTCAATTGACCAAGCGCTAACGCGATCCACCAGGTTACTTCATCATGAAGATCACCGAGATGGCGCTGCGCGCCAGTCGACTTACCTACTTTGTAGCGCTCATCATTTTCGTCGCCGGCATCGCGACCTTCCTGAATTTTCCTTCTCAGGAGGAGCCGACTGTCACGGTCCGCGATGCGATGGTCACGGCGTTGAACCCGGGGCTGCCCGCCGAACGCGTTGAGCAACTCATTGCCCGGCCGATCGAGGAGCGCTTGCGCGAACTGGCAGAGGTCAAGCGCGTGACGAGCACCGTGCGCGCAGGCAGCGCCATGATCCAGGTCACGATCTGGGACCGCTACACCGACTTGGCACCGATCTGGCAGCGCGTCCGGGCCAAGGTCGCCGATTCGAAGGATGCCTTACCACAGAGCACGATGGGGCCTTTCGTCGACGAAGACTTCGGCCGCGTCGCGGTTGCCTCGATTGCGGTCACTGCACCAGGTTACTCCATGAGCGAGATGCGCGTCGCGCTCAAGCAGATGCGCGACCGCCTGTACACCGTGCCTGGTATTGAGCGCATCACTTTCTACGGCCTGCAGGAAGAGCGCGTCTATCTCGAATTCGATCGGCCTAGGCTCGCGCGATTGGAGCTGACACCACAGGGGGTGATCGACCAACTCGTCAAACAGAACGTCGTCGCTTCGGGTGGACAAATTGTTGTCGGCGGCATCAATGCAACCTTGGCGGTCAGTGGCGAAGTGCGTGACGCTCCCTCCCTGCGAGCAATGCCGATCGCGCTGCCACGACCGCAAAGTAGTACGGCGCCCGTGCCGACGATCGCATTGGGTGAACTGGCGCAGGTGAGTGTGCGGCCAGCCGATCCGCCGGAATCTGCTGCCATCTACAAAGGCCAGCCCGCTGTCGTCATGGCGGTTTCGATGGCCTCCGGTCAGAACGTGGAGCAGTTCGGAAAAGCGCTCAAAGCACGGGTTGCAGACCAGGAGAAGCTGCTGCCGGCGGGTTTCGATCTGTCATACGTCACTTTCCAGGCCGATGTCGTCAAGCACGAGATGGGCAAAATGAACCACGTCATGATGGAGACGATCATCGTCGTCCTCGGTGTCGTCGTGCTATTTCTCGGTTGGCGCACCGGGATCATCGTGGGCATGATCGTGCCGTTGACGATCCTCAGTGCACTCATCGTCATGCGCGCGATGAACATCGAGCTTCAGAACGTCTCGATGGGCGCCATCATCATTGCGCTCGGCTTGTTGGTGGACAACGGCATTGTGATTGCCGAAGACATCGAACGCCGCCTGGCCGGTGGCGAAGATCGTAAGCATGCCTGCCTCGAGGCGGGCCGCACGCTCGCCATTCCGCTGCTCACGTCCTCGCTCGTGATCGTGATCGTGTTCTCGCCGTTCTTTTTTGGCCAGAACGCCACGAGCGAGTATCTGCACAATCTCGTGGTCGTGCTGGCACTGACGTTGTTCGCTTCGTGGCTGCTGTGCCTGACTGTCACGCCCCTATTGTGCTACCACTTCGCCAAACCCCATCACAAGCAGGAGCAGGGCGACGCCTATGACACCCGCTTCTACCGTGGCTACCGGCGCGTACTGGAGTGGGTGCTCCACCATAAGGCGGTCTATGTAGCGTCGATGATCGCGGCGCTTGCCATTGCGCTGTATGGCTTCACCACCCTGCCGTACGATTTCATGCCCAAGTCCGACCGGCTTCAGTTCCAGATTCCGGTGCAGCTCGCCCCCGGTACCGACTCGCGCGAAACGCTCGCCCGCGTGAAGCAGATCAGTGGTTGGCTGGGCGACACGAACATCAATCCAGAAGTCTCCGATCACATCGGCTACGTCGCCGATGGTGGCCCGCGCTTCATCCTTAGCCTGAATCCACCACTGCCGGCATCGAACATCGCGTACTTCGTTGTCACATTGAAGCCGAAGAGCGACATCGACGCCGTCCTCGCCCGCACCCGCAGCTACTTTGCGCAAGCACATGGCGACGTGCGCGCCGAGCCCAAGCGTTTCTCGCTCGGTGCGACCGAGTCAGGGACTGCCATTTATCGCGTCAGCGGTCCGGATGAGGAGGTATTGTTGGGGGCCGCGTCCAAAATCGAAGCAGCGCTGCGCAAGCTGCCCGGCACCATCAACGTCAAGAACGATTGGGATACGCGCGTTGGCCGCATCGACGTACGGGTCGACCAGGACCGCGCGCGTCGGGCGGGCGTGACGACTGAAGACATCGCTGGCGGGCTGGATGTCCGCTACAGCGGCAGATCGATCTCGGTTATTCGCGACGGTGACACCTCCGTCCCGATCGTCCTGCGCAGTATCGTAAGCGAGCGTCGCAGCACGGCAGACGTAGGCGCGACGCTCATCTATCCCACCAACGGCGGTCCAGCGGTGACGCTGGCTCAGGTCGCAGACGTATCGCTCGCGAGCGAGCCCTCGGTCATCCAACGGCGCAATCTCATCCGCACGATCACCGTGCAAGGACAGAACACCTCTTACACCGCCCAGGAGATCATCAACCGCCTGGCGCCTAGCGTCGCTGCCCTGGACCTGCCCGCGGGCTACTCGGTTGAACTTGGCGGCGAGATCGAGGAAGCCGCCGAATCGAACGCCGCGCTGTCGACCTACATGCCCCTCGCATTTCTGGCGATGCTGATGCTGTTCGTATGGCAGTTCAATTCTTTCCGCAAGCTCGGTGTGATCCTCGCGACGATCCCTTTCACGCTTATCGGCGTGGTATTGGCTCTGAAGCTGACCGGCACACCTTTCAGCTTCATGGCGACCTTCGGCGTACTGGCCCTGTTCGGGATCATTGTCAACAACGCCGTGCTCTTGCTGGAACGCATCGACCAGGGGCTAGCGGAAGGCCTGCCACGCCATGAAGCCTTGGTTGGGGCCGCGATACAACGGCTTCGTCCAATCGTGATGACCAAGGTCACCTGCATTTCGGGACTGGTGCCACTCATGCTCTTCTCCGGACCATTATGGAAAGGGATGGCGATCGCGATGATCGGTGGGCTGGCACTCGGAACGCTGGTGACGTTGGGCTTGATTCCGCTGCTTTACGAAGTCCTGTTTGGAATCAAGCGAATTGGGCCGTGGAACCTGAGTGTCGCCACCGCGCATGGAGATCGCTCATGAGTCTCTTGCGAGCCGCCGCGTGCTGCGCATTCTCAGAATTCGTATGCACCCACGCTTCATGCGTATGTCTCGCTAGGCTTATGCGATTCAGCACCCATCCGCTGATCTGGAAATCCTGGTCGATTGTCATTGCCGCAGGGGTTCTAGGAGCGGGCTATCCACTGGGCCTGCGGGCCATCACGGCGGGCGGTCCGATGCGCTGGGTCGGCCTCTGTGTGGCAGTGACGTGCATGGCGGCCAGCGGCGCACTTTTGTGGTTCGCGCTCAAGCGGATTCCGATCAGCGCGGCCTCTGCAGCCTGGGCAGGAATCGGGCTACTTGGAAACTTGGGCGTCGGCGCCCTCCTACTAGGCGATGTCGCATCGGTAACGCGCTGGTCTGGCACCGCCCTCATCGCAGCAGGCATTGCCTGTCTTAGTTTCGTTTGATCAAGGAGACCCATTATGAAGAGCAAAACTGCATTGATCCGCGGCGGCATCTTTTTTTGCGTAGCAGGCGCGCTCTCTGGATGCGCGACCAACAGCATGACGCGCTCCGGATTTCTCGGCGACTACGAGAAGTTATCGCCGACACGATACGAGAACGTACTGATGTACCGCGCAGCGGGATTCGAGCCCAAGCGTTATGCCGCTGTCGTGGTGGAAGAAGCGCAGATCAAGACCGCCTCGGGTCGCATCGATGGGCTCGATGACGCGCAGCAGCGCGAAGTGCTAGACCATGTGACGAGCGAACTGAAACGCCAGGAAGGCAAAAGTCCCGCCCCCCCAGGTGGCGCGGGACAGGTTCGGGTGCGTGTAGCGGTCACCGAACTGCAGACACCGAATCGGGCAGTCAATGCAATGACGACCCTGCTGGTTGGACCCGTGACGACGGGTGGTGCCAGCCTAGAGTTCGAAGCAGTCGATTTAAGGACGGGACGCCGGGTTGCTGCCGCCAGTTGCTTCGAGCGCGGCAACGTCATTAAAGAGTTCGCCGGTTCGTACACATTGCTGGGTCATGCCAAAGCGGCGATCACGAACTGCATCGAGCGCATCGACAGCGCTTGGCGGGACACGCAGCCATGAGCAACGCTTCACAGGCTTGGCTCCGGCAGGATGCCATGGTCGGCGGTGATCACAAATGGCTGGCGGGTGGCGACTGGACGATAGAGCACTACGCCAGTCTGGCAAAATCCGTGTCCGCCGCCCGCATCAGTCATGCCGAGGGGTACGCCACTCCCTTACTCGACTGGACGCAAGTCCAGAGACTGGACACCGCCGGCGCGGCTCTGCTGGTGGAAATTCTCGGGCCAGACTCGATACTCGACCGGCCGGAGGCAGCTCCAAATCTGTCCTCGGATCGCCTCGCCCTAATGAGAGCGCTGGCCGCCGCTGCTACCGATCAGCAGAAGACGGAGAAAGCAGCGGTGAGCGGGAATCCTCTGCTCCGCGGTCTGGGACGCATAGGCCTGACCTTGGAACAGGGCTGTCGTGCGTGTCTTGGTCTGGCCGGGTTCGTGGGCCAGATCATCGAAACATGGAGCCGTACCGTTCGTCACCCGCGTCGCTGGCGCGCGACCTCGGTGATCGCTCAAATCCAGCGATCAGCGGTGGACGCCATTCCCATCGTGGCGCTACTGAGCTTCATGGTAGGAATGGTGGTGGCGTTCCTGGGAGCAACGGTGCTGGCCAACTTCGGTGCGAGCATCTTCTCGGTGCATCTGGTCGCCTTCTCGTTCATGCGCGAGTTCGGAGTGCTGCTCCCGGCCATATTGATTGCAGGCCGTACCGCAAGCGCGTACACCGCCCAAATCGGTTCGATGAAGGCAAATGAAGAGATCGATGCGCTTCGCTCCAACGCGCTCGACCCCATCGAGTTACTGGTGCTGCCACGCGTGCTGGCGCTTCTTGTGTCCTTGCCACTGCTCACCTTAGTAGGCATCTTGGCTGGCATTGCGGGCGGCGCCACCGTATGCGCACTGAGCTTGGAAATTCCTCCCGCACAGTTCCTTGCCATCGTGCAGGAAAAAATCGAGGTGCGCCATTTTCTTGTCGGAATGAGCAAGTCCCCGCTCTTCGCGGTGATGATCGCCGCTATCGGCTGCCATGAAGGGTTCAAGGTCGCCGGTAGCGCTGAGTCGGTAGGCGACCACACGACGTCTAGTGTCGTGCAATCAATCTTCATGGTGATCCTGATAGACGCCATCGCTGCACTGTTCTTCATGGAGATGGGCTGGTGAGCGCGGTGAAGCAAGACACCGACAACGGTGTGCGACACGCTATTGAAGTGCGCGGCCTGGACAACAGGTTTGGAACCCAGCAGGTCCATCAGGACCTAGACCTGGACGTGCGGCGCGGGGAAATCCTTGGCGTGGTGGGAGGGTCAGGCACCGGGAAATCCGTGCTCTTGCGTAGCGTCGTCGGGCTGCAGAAGCCGCATTCGGGCGTGGTCCGTATCGGGGGGCGCGACCTACTGCGAGCCCAATGGCTTGCGCGCGCGTATGGAGCGAAGGTTCGGCATTCTGTTCCAGAAGGGCGCGTTGTATTCATCGCTGACCGTCTTGGAGAACGTCGCTCTTCCTTTGATCGAGCATGTCGGTCTGGCGCGGCCTCTTGCCGAGCGTTTGGCAAGAAGCAAGCTGGGCTTGGTGGGGTTGCCTGCCGGAGCGGGAGACAAGTATCCGGCCTCGTTGTCCGGAGGCATGGTGAAACGAGCAGCACTGGCGAGAGCCTTGGCGCTTGATGCGAACATCCTGTTTCTTGACGAACCCACCGCAGGACTGGATCCAATCGGGGCTGCATCTTTCGACCAATTGATTCTGACCCTGCGCAATGCACTGGGCCTCACGGTGTTTCTGGTAACCCACGACCTCGATACGCTGTACACCATATGCGACCGTGTCGCGGTCCTGGCGAACCAGAAGGTACTCATCAACGACGGCATCGAGGCAGTCGAGCGCTTCAAGCACCCGTGGATACAGGAATACTTTCACGGCCCCCGTGGCCGTGCGGCCGCACAGGCCACTGGTGCTTCCAGCCAAGAGACGCAGCCATGAAACCCCTCCGCATCTGCATCATTCTTCCGTCGCGCACGCATTGGGCTGGGCGCACGCAATATTTAAACTCTGAGAACGAGGTGGTCTGATCATGGAACCACGTGCCCATCATGTATTCATTGGTCTGTTCGTCGTGCTGCTCGGTGCGATTGGTATTGGCTTCGCGCTTTGGCTCAGCGACACACGTTCCGACCACGATTACCAGTATTACCGGATTATGTTCGATGAGCCAGTGACCGGGCTTACGCCCGGCAGCCAGGTTCAGTACAGCGGAATCACGATTGGCGAAGTCGTTGCACTTTCTCTTTCACCGCGAGACCCAAGGCGGGCGATAGCGCGCGTACGCATCAATGCCACCATCCCGGTCCGGCAGGATACCCGCGCTGAATTGGTCATCACGGGAATTACCGGCAACGCGGTGATCGAGTTGAGCGACGGTGGGCCAAACGTGCCATTGCTGGATCGGAGAGAGGACGAGGAACCGTTGATCCTCGCACCACGTTCGGCGATGGCATCCCTGGTCTCCGGTGAGGGGAACAGCATGACGACACTCAACGGCATCTTGCTGCGCACGCAGGAGTTACTGTCGAAGGAGAATTTGGCTCTTGTGCACCGCAGTCTGGTGAATCTTGAACAGACCACGGGCGCGGTCGCTGACCAGAGGGCCGAGATCGCGACGTTAATCAGCAATCTGACCGAAGCAAGCAGAGAATCGACAGCTGCCGTGCGCCAAGCAAATAGCACTCTTCGCGATGCCAACCTGCTACTAAATAACGATGGTAAGCAAATCATGGTGAACACGCGTGATGCAACGGCATCCCTCGAACGCGCCGCTTTCAGGGTTGAGACGCTACTGCAAAACAATCAGGAATCGCTGAACCAGGGCTTGGCCGCCACAGGTCCTGCCATGCACGAACTCCAGCAGGCGCTGGCCAATCTAAACACCGTGCTGCGCCGACTGGATCGCAATCCGGCGCAATACCTGCTCGGTGGAGAGAACATTGAGGAAACCAAGCCGTGAACACTTCCGCCAGGATGATTCCCGTCGCTGCCGTGACTATGACGCTAGTACTCGGCTTGTCCGCGTGCAGTGTGCTTCCCAAAGCAGCTCCAATGGTCACCTACAAATTGCCCGACTATCACATCGCCCAGGCGGAGAGTACGCCGCGCGCCGTTCCGGGACCCGGGGCGCTGCGCGTCTACGCCCCTGAGAGTAGTCGCGTCCTGGATTCGGAGCGGCTGTTCATTGCGCAGCCCGATGGTCGCTTGTCGGCTTGGCAAGGAGTGCGTTGGGCCGACCCCGCACCGGTGCTGCTGCGTGACCGAATCGTCGAAGCCTTCATGCGCGATGGGCGGTCGACTTCCGTGATTACCGATAGCACCCCAATGAGCGCCGATATGGAGTTGCGCAGTACGCTGCGGGCGTTCCAGCTCGAATACCGCGGCACTGAAGCGATCGCCGCGGTTCGGCTCGATGTGCAACTGGTCGATCCGGCCAAACGGACTGCTATTGCCAGTAGACGCTTCGAAGCAATCCAAGCCACAGGCAGCAAGCGAGAGGCCGATGTGGTGAGCGCGTTCGGTGTCGCCACGGATATATTGGCCGGGCAGATCGTTGAATGGGCAGTTCAGGTCGGGGCAGCGCGTTTGCGAGTTGCACCGGAATTGGCAAGCAACCATGCACCCACAGCGTCGTCGATAAGCACAGACTAGTCGTCTTAACGGAGCACAGAAGCTAGGGCCAAAACGCTGCTCGACACCTTAACTCGGTACGACAGCCTACGGCCCCGATCCAATCCCAGGACCTCTTTGCCGTCCAACCTCCCATGACACACCGCCGCCGCGTACAGTCGCGGCGATCTGCTGCCCCAGTCGTGGCTCGATTATCGGCCGCCAAGGCACCAGACTGAATCCCATGCCGTCATCGAGCAGCGCATAGCGACCGCTGGCGAGCATGACCGAGCGCCGGTAGATGCCGGCTACGCGCTGCCCGTCTGTGACGTGCCGATGCTCCAATCCGCTATCGGCGGCAATGTGCTGGGCGGCCTGCGCCAGCTCCCGATTGCGCAGCGTTTCCAGCAGATTCCGGGAGAGAATCAGCCGCTGCCCGCGCCGCTGGGCCAGCCCCTGTTCTTCGAGGAAGTCGGCGCGCTGCTGCAAGGCTTGCCTAGCATCGCCGCCAAAGCCCAGGTCGCCCAGTCCCTTGCCGCCGCCGATCAACTGCTGATCCAGCCAGGTCGCGCCGATGACGCGGGCCTGCCGTTCAATCGGCAGATGCGATTTCAGTTCGACCGCCACGCCGCCCAGCCGCTGCGCGTCGTACTGGCGGCCACGCTCGGCCAAGTCGTCCGGCACCTTCCATAACCCCTCGGCCACGCGCTCCACGATGCCGGCCCGCCGTAGGGCTTCCAGCCGGCGGATATGGGCCGCCACAGCCTCTTGCGGGTCGCGGCCGGGCTTGGCTCGGCCTTGCTCGATCGCCAGGTGGTGATCGGTGCGGTACAGGCCATTGCTCGCCAGCGTGGCGATGTTCTTGTCGGCCGCCCGCACCTCGGCGGAACCGCGTACCTCCACCACCGCGCCGATGGGATAGTTCGCCAGCTCGTCGCGGGCGTCCAACGCGACGTAGTGGGCTTTGCCGTCCAACCCGTCGATGACCAGATAGCCGCGGTCGTGCAGCTCGTCGGCCAGACCCTTAGCAGCCACGCGACCGACGATAGTGCGGCCGTCGTCGCCCGGCTCGAACACCGCCAGCTCGCGAGGCTTGCCGCTCATGGCCCGCTGCATCGTTCGGATGATGTCGCCACGCTCGCCCAGGGCACGCAAGGTCTTCTCCGCGTCCGCATGGACGGCCCAGGTGCCGGGCTGCACCTCGTCGGCCAGGCCCAGGCGCTGCAAGTGTTGCAGGCGGCCGATCAGCAGCAGGCGCTGGCGTTGCAGCCGGGGTTCGTTGAAGCGTTCGATCTGCACCCGGCCATCCTCGCCGGCCTCGCGCTGCAACGTGCGGTCGAGGCTCGTCCACCGCTCTTGCTCCACCTCGCGCTGCAAGGTCTGCTGGATCTCCAGTTCGGTGCGCGGCCCCAGCCATTCCGTCGCCAGCTCGGCGGCGCGATGGCGGAAGCCGTGGGCGATGTAGTCGCCCGCGATGATGAGGTCTTTGCCGGTATCGTCGCGTCCGCGCACGATCAGGTGCGTGTGCGGGTTGTCGGTGTTCCAGTGATCGACCGCCACCCAATCCAGCCGCGTCCCCAGGTCGGCCTCCATCCGGTTCATCAGGTGCCGGGTGTAGGTGCGCAGGTCGTCCAGCTCCGCACTGTCTTCAGGTGAGACGATGAAGCGGAAATGATGTCGGTCGTCCTGGCAGCGTTCCTTGAAGGCATCGAGGTCGGCTTCGTCGGTCTGCGGCCCGTAGGCACGGCCCGGCTCGCCGTTCCGGCCGGCACCGTCGCGCTCGATGTAGCGCAGGTGCTTGGCGAGCGACTGCGGACTGGCGTTGCGCTGGTTGACCAGCAGCGTCTTGATGGTCACGCGCCGTGACATAGGGGTCAGCTTTGCGCCTGCGAAGCGCGCCGCCGTATGGCCGCGTCCAAGCCGTGAGCCGGGCCGCTGGCCGGCGTGCTGGCCGCTCCCGCCAGCGGTAGGACGGCGCACCGCCGACTTGCCGCCGCTGGCCTTGCCAGCCTGCTTGAGCACCTTGGAAACGAAGCTCTGGCCCTGGCCTTTGCCTCGGTTCTTCGGCGCGCCAGGGCGCACCCAGAAATCATGGTCGCCGCGGTCGGTCATGGCTGTGCTCCCTGCAAGCTCCGGCGTGTCCGAGCGTGCGAAGCACGCGGACATGCCTGCATCGGCGCGTGCCTCGCGCCCCACGCGGCACGGCGGCGAAGCCGCGCCGTGCCGCGCCACCCCCACGTGCAGACTGGCTTTGCGGGCGGCAGAGTGCCGAACCCTTTTGTCTTGCCTTCCGCCTTTGCCCCTCGCTCCCGCTCCGGGCATCGGCGGCCCGGCGGCGCTGCTGCACGAGCAGCCAGCCCGCCGGCGAACACGCCAATGGCCGCAGGCCAGGCGCGTTCGAGGCAAGACGCCTGCACGTTGGGCGGCTGCGCCGAAGGCAGCGCGAAGTGCGGTGCGAATGCACCCGCACTGCACGCGCGACGACACGGCGACGAACAGTAGAACGACATGCCCGATGGCACGATGAGAGGCGCGGCAAAGTGCAGCGAATCGGCGGCCATCATGGACGTGTCTCCAGCCAGATCGGATGCGCAACGCCGATCACGGCGAACGCGCTGACCGGCCCGAAATAGCGGCTGTCGAACGACGCCGGGTTGGTCGCGCTCAACAGGAACAGTTCGCCCGGTTGGAGACGGCGGCAAAGCTGCAAGGATGGCAGCGGCCGGCCCAGCCGGTCGGCAGGCAGGGCGGCGGCCACCGGCACGCCGTCGATGCGAACCTGGCCGGCGACGATGCAAACGTGTTGTGGCGCGACTGCGCCCACACGTTTGAGCAGCGGAACGCGGGTCGGCAGGTAGCCGCGCTGCGCAGCCAGCATGGCGGCCCTGTCGGGCAGCGGCATCAGCACGATGCTGTCCACGGACAGCGGACGTGGCCGCGAGGCGGTGCGCGGGTCGAACGGTTCGATGCGATACCAACCGACCGCCACGCTGTCGGACGGGTTGTAGGCCATTCGCGGCAGGGGCTGCACGAACGCCGCCCAGGCCAGCGCAGCGAGGCCGACGGTGGCGAAGCCTGCCAGCACGAGGCGAGCGCGCAGGCGCGAGCGAGGATGCGGCACGGGGCCGGTCGTGGAAATCGTGGTCATGGCAATGCCCTCCCGGCCAGCCAGGCGGCGTGCCGTTCTGCGGTGTATGTGGGTAGCGCCGAGCGCGCTGCGAGCCGGTTCGCGAGCGTGCGCCAGTACGCGGGCGATGTGTCTGCGGCTGCGATGCCCAGCGCCTCGATGCCGTCGATGCGTTCCAGCACGGCGCGCACGTTGGCATCGCCTTCGGCGTGCAGCAGCAGACGCGCGCCCGGCTGCACGCCGGGGATGCGCTGCACGGCGTCCAGCGGCGTGGCGGTCTGCATCACCATGAGCTGCCAGCGGATCGTGCCGTAGTCGTTGGCCTGCCAACGGATGCGGCACAGAACCGCGTTCGGCAGGAACACGGCGCAGCGCCGCCAGCGGTCGAGCTGGAGCGTGCGCGCCGGTTCGCCGAAGCGCAGGTAGAGCTTGAAGCGCGGTTCGATGTAGGCCAGCGCCACGCGCGTCAGCGGCACGTTGCCGGCCTGGCCGGCGAGTGTCGAAGGCGCCGGCGGCGGCGCAGCCGTGGGCGCACTTGCTTTGGGGGTGTGGGCGGTCGAAGCGGATGCGTTCACGGCGTGCCCTCCGGGGGAAACTCCCGCTCCAGCAGGTCGCGCAGCAGTTCGGCTACGGTCACGCCTCGCGTGAAGGCCGACACCTTGATGCGCGCCCGCATGGCGGGCGTGATGTCGAGCGTCAGTCGAGCGGTGTAGAGGTCGCCTTTCTGCACGGCATCTGCGTCGCCCTGGCGAATCCACGCTTCGGCGTGCGGATTCGCTGGGGGACGCGCACCGATGCCGACGCGCTTGCTGCGTGGTGGTGGCTTCCCAGTCATGTCGGCCACCGCAGCAGTTCGTCGGTGAGCGCGGCGATCTCGCGGGCAGCGGCGCTGTCGGGCGCGGTTTCGCGGGCGAGCCGGCCAGCGGCTACGCTGTCGGCAAAGACGATGCGCTGGTGGATCTCCGAGCGCAGCGCGGGCAGCGGCTGTTCGGCCAGCGATTGCCGTGCCTCCCTGCCGATGATGGTGGTGCTGACGCGCCGGTTGATGACGAAGGCCGCGCGCAGCGCTGGCCGGAACACCTGTGCTTCGCGGATCAGTGCGACCATCTCGGCAGAAGCCCATACGTCGTAGGGGCTGGGCTGCACGGGGATCAGCACGCGCTCGGCCGCCAGCAGCGCGGAACGCGCGAGGGCGGCGATGCGCGGCGGGCCGTCGATGATGATGTGATCGGCCCGCCTGGCGAGTTCTGGCGCTTCCTGATGCAGCGTTTCGCGGGCAAGGCCCACGGCGCTGAACAGACGGGGCAGGCCCTGCTGGCTACGCCGCTGCGTCCAGTCGAGCGATGACCCCTGCGGGTCGGCATCCAGCAGGATGACATGCAGGCCGCGCATCGCCAGTTCGCCGGCGATGTGCGTGGCGAGCGTGGTCTTGCCGACGCCGCCTTTCTGGTTGAGAAACGCGAAGATCATGGCGCGGCCCTCCGAGCTGGAAAGCCGGCCTGGCCGTGCCGTTTCGTGGTTGTCCACCGAAACGGCGCGCTTCTACTAAAAGTTATGTATTTCTTGTTAGGTAAGTTAGAGGGAACGCAAACCCGCGCCGTTGTTGGCTTTCCGGCGTTTTCGTACTCCTGATAGCACGAGGGTCGTACTCCTGATAGCACGATACCCGGTACTCCTGATAGCACGAGGCCGTCCACAGGTTCTCCCGCAGTTATCCCCGTGCCGCGTGCGGCACGGGCCGGAAGGTCAGCAGCTCGGTGTTGTCGTCCGGCATCCGCTCGATGCCGAGGACGTAGCCGGGCAACGACTGCCGCGCCACCAGGGCGCGCACGTCGTAGGCGAAGTCCGAGAAGCGGGCCGCGCTGCCGGATTTGCGGTACAGGTGTCGGAAGTCGAATTGCCAGCCGTGCTCCTGCCGCCCGCCATGCTTGCGCACCAGGCGGTACAGCCAGCGTTCGATACCGCCCTTCAAGCGGAAATAGGCCGGGTCGATGGTCAGCACCAGGGCGGCGTCGAGCACGCCGGCATAGAACCAGTCCGGCAAGATCAGCTCGATGCCCAGCGGGGTGCCGCTGGCGTCGGCGAGTTCCTTCCACTCGTTGATCCACGAGAAGCGATGCAAGCGCCTTCCCGTGGTTTCGCGGATGGACGTGGCCACCGTGGTCGATTGCAGCCGGTCGAGGGCGGCCTTCAGGCGCTGGTAGTCGTTGAGGGACGTGCCGCGCCCGATGAAGCGCAAAATCTCGTAAGGCGTGGCGCGTATCCAGCGCGACGGGCGCAGGCCCGCGTCGCGCGCCTCCACGATCTGCGAGGCGGCCCATATCAGCACGTCGGCATCCCATATCGTTGCGATGCCGTGCTCCTGCGTGCCTTCCACGCGAATGGTGACGTTCCCGCTGCGGAAGTCGATCGGCGCCGTGCGCCGCGACTTGGCAAGCGAGAAGAACGGAAAGGCCATCAAGTCCTGGGAATCGCGTGGCGCCATGTCGCCCGGCAGCGCGCGGAACAGATCGAGCTGTTCGCGCTGCGGCAAGGCTTGCCCTGGCGGGCTGGACATGGCGAAGGCCACCCACGCGCCGACGATCAGCGGCCATCACGGTAGTCGCCCGCGTGGCGCTCGGCGTATTCGGGATCGGACGTGGCCTCGTAGCTGCGCTGGTCGGCCCAGGCATCGAGGTCGGACACCGCGTACATGACGCGGCGGCCGAACTTGCGGAACTTGGGGCCGCCGCCGATCACCCGCTGCTTCTCCAGCGTGCGCGGCGACAGCCGCAGGTAGTCGGCGGCTTCGTCGTTTGTCAGGTAGCGTTGAGGCTGCGAGGTCGCAGTGACGGCAGCGGCGGCAGGCCGCGAGGGAGCAGGTCGCATGGGATGTACCTCCATCAAGCCCGGCCACACCACGCGGCCGGATAGAGGCACTCTCAAGAAAGCAAGGCTTCTTGCTAAGGGACGATTCGCACGGGTCGAGAAACGTCCCCCCTAATGCGACGGGAACATTGGAAGCTGCGCTAGTCGGCGGTAGCCGCCGTGCATCAGCTCATCGCCGCGGCGTACCAGCCGCCGTACGCGGGCACGCAATGCACTGTCTTTGTGCCAGTCGGCCGCGACGGCATCCGCGCCGAACAGACCTTCGCCCACCTCGCGCAAGGAGGCTCCCGCGAGGGTCGCGTCGAGCGCTTGCAAGGTATGCAGTTCCAGCAGCGCGGCGGGCGTGGGGCGGGAGCGGGCTGTTGCCACAGGCGTGGCCACGGTTGCGGCAGATAGCGCATCCAGCTTCGCAGCGAGCGTGCGGTAGCGCGCACAGGGCGTGGCGCAGGCGCGTGTGGCGTAGAGATAGGCCGAACCATCTTCCAGGTCGGGTGCGAGTGCCAGCCGAACGCAGCAGCCTGGCCAATGCGATACGAGCACCAGGCGCTTGCCGTCGTGGGTCAGTTGCTTGCGCCCAGGAATGCGCCAGAACTCGAAGGTATGCGCATCGGGTGGTGGGTCGGCGTCGGGGTATAGCTGCACCACGGCATCGTGATCGGGGAACCAAGCAGGATGTGCGTCGCGCGCATCCAGGCCGGGATCTTCCAGCAGGCGCAGGCCCCAGGCCTGCGCCGCATCAGGCTTGCGACGCCGGCGTAGCCAGTCGCGCCGGTAGCTTGGATTCCTGCGCAAATACTCCCAAGCCAGCGCTGGGCCATCGAGGTGCAGCGTGTAGAGATACGCGGCCGTGGGATACCAGTGTTGGCTGCTGCGGTCAGTCATGGCGAAACCTCCCTGTTTCTGGGAACGTCGCCACAATTCCGCTGTGCGGGAGCTATCGAATCGCCATCAAGTGGTCATCAAACTCGGGTTACGCTTTAACTGCTGGTGTCAAGACAGATTCGCTCCAGTGCATTGCCGAAATCGTCTAAATGCGACGACTGCACCGCCCGGAAATGGGGTGCAGCATTGAACACCGTGCCGAATCTCGCGCCTGGCATCATGACTGTTTTGGTCAGGAGCGCACCACCCTGGTGCAAGCATGCGGATCAAGACTTGCCAGGTCTTGGCTAAGACCGAAATAGTCACAATGCGATACTTTTTGCCTGGTCGCGCTGGAATGCGTCAATCGGTGATCGAACCGTTTTCCTGAGCCAGTCGAACGTATTCCGACAGCGGCCGCGTCGGCTGGAAATACCGATCTCGTATCACGGGCTGCTTGAGCGGCCCGACGATGGACGCCAGATCGGACAGCTTCACCGTCGCCAGGGCAGGCATCCCGATCCCGAGGTCGATCAGGCCGTAGGCCGTATCGCCATCGGTCGGATCGAGCGCGGCCAATAGCCAGGTCGCATGTGCGTCCGGTGTGAACAGGCGCACCACGGGCAGCGGGTCACATTCCTGGCCTGCGGCGCGGGTGAGGCCGTGGGCCAGTAGGTGCACCCGGTCTTCCTCGGTGACAAGCGTGGTCAAGGCCGCGCCCCTTCCACGAACACACGCAATCGCCGAGGCGCATCTGTGCCTGCGGACGGATGCACGTATGCGCAAGCGCACGAAGCCGCAAAAGCGGAGAGGCACGAAGGCGTATTGGTGGAAGTCAGGAAAGACACGGATGCGGTTCCCTGGGTCTGAGGAAATCCGCAGATGCGGATCTCCGTAAAAGCACGGAAAAGGAAAACATCACCACCAAATGAACACTATAGATTGTAGTCCTATAGGGCGCAATGGGCTGTCATCTTGGTTTTTTGGGGAAACCATAGGTGGCAGCGAAGAACTCATTGGCAGCGGCGATTCGGACGGTAAGGAAGGCGCGTGGTTTGAGCCAGGAAGCGTTCTCCAACGTGTCCAGTCGCACCTACATGAGCACGCTGGAGCGCGACCTGAAAAGCCCAACCATCCAGAAGCTGGCCGATCTGTGCGAGGTCATGGAAGTGCATCCGCTCACGCTGCTCACATTGGCTTATGCCGGTGACAGCACCCGCGAAGCTGATGAATTGCTGGCACAGGTGCGCCAGGAACTCAGGGCGATATTGGAAGAGCCCGACACGCCTTAGCGCGTTGGCGTGTGGTACTGAATTGCAGCAAGCGGAGCGCGCAGCGCCGCAGGCGCGAAGGCGTGAGGGATTGAAGCCGGATGGCCGTGACGGCTTGCCGGCACGGGGCGAAGCCCGAAAGCCCGGCGGCGCTTACAGCGCCGACACGCCACACACCGCTCGTTGACACGGATTGCGAGCCACAAGGCACGCATGCAGGCCCGCCGTGACGGGCGTATCCAGCACGCGGCAGCAGCAGAAATCCTGCGCGTGCGGTGCTGCGATCAGCAGCATCGCGCCCCGCCGCAGTGGGCGGGACGCGGTAAGCGGCTGTCAGGCCGCCTTCGGCTTGTTGCGCGACCAGATCAGGTCGTGCGTGCCGTCCTCGTTCTCGATCAGGCGGGCATAGACCGTCGCCGGGAACGAAGGGTCGTCGATGGATACGGACAGGTATTCCCGCCCGGCCTCGCTGGTCTTCTTCCACGCTGCGCCGACTTCGTGGCCAGCCGCTTGCAGGTGGAAGTCGGGGGCGTTCTCGGTGTCGCCCTTGTCGTTGGGAACCAGCTTGACCTTGACGTTGAGCGTCAGGGTGCGAAGCGTGCCGGTGAAGCCGTCTTTCTCTGCGGTGAAGGTGCCGATGTTAGCCATGATGTTTCTCCTTTCGGGTTGAACAAGGTCGCGCCAGTGCGTCCTTGTTGTGATCCGGCCGGCGGGGGATGGGCTGGTCGCACCGCACAGCGGTCGCAACAACGTGGAGAACCTGGAAGCGAAAAGAATTTGTCCCGCGAGGAATGCGCGCAGCGCAGGGGAAATTGTTTTCGCTGCAAGGTTGCGGCCATCAAGCACAAGGCGCAGCCGCGCCACCGCCAGGATTCACAACAAGACAAGGACGCACAGGCCGCCCGCTCCCGAATGGAGACGTGGCCAACTCGGCATCCCCGCGTGACGGCTGCACCGGCTTGCGCCCTGACGCGGGCCAGGTCAATGCCCCGACGACAAGGCCAGAGCGCCCCTGCCGCAGCTCACGGCCACATACTGAGGCGTGGTGTGGAAGCTCCATAGAAGCGAGGCTGGGCGGCGTGTCGGTGAACCGTCTTTCGTGACGTACAGACAACGAACCGCCAGCGTCGGGGACGGCACGCTTTCGTGCAACCTGCCGCAGCAAGCCGGGGCGTAGCCACACCAGCCCCGCCCATTGCGGCGGGGCTCGGTCGAATCGTTGGCGG